>JBAIXJ010000055.1:0-1660 GCA_037916645.1 Opitutales bacterium
TTCGTCCGCCTGGCCGCCGGGGGCACGAAACGCCTGCTGGTGGTGACGCCCGCGTTCGTCGCCGACTGCCTCGAGACGGTGGAGGAGATCCGCCTGGCGGGCCGCGAGACGTTTCTTCAGGCGGGAGGCGAGTCGTTCGAGCACATCCCCTGCCTCAACGACCATCCGGCCTACATCGATTTCCTTGCCGGCCGCGTGCGCCGATGGCTCGAGGGGCGGTGACCGTGCTCCTCGCTTGCGCCCGCCACCCAGGCGGACCAACGGCGGCCCTCCTGGGGCCCGGTCGCCAAGCCGTCCCGGCTCGTTTTTCGATCACGCGCGGCCCACCGGCCTCTCCTCACTGTAAAAATCTTTTGAACCGTGACGCTTGGGGGAGCTTCCCCATGGCCTGCAACCACTTTTCACTTAACACCGCGGCCCGATCGTTCAGCTTGTGGGCGCGAGTCCCCCCGTAATTCCGCGCACCCTGCCCTTCTGTACGCTTCATCAACGTGGCCACTGCGTCGCCATTTCAATCGCTCGGCCTCTCGGGCGCGAACGCCCGCGGCGGCGGCGTTGCGTTTCTGATGCTCGATGCGGCGGGCAGGATCCTCGTCGCCGATGCCGCGGCCCGCGAGTTCTGGCGGGCCGGCGCCACGGAGCTCGTGGGCGATCATTTCACCTCCCTGTTCGTCTTTGAGGTCACATCCCGCGACTCCAGCTGGCTGGAATCCCAATGGGACGTGATGGTCGCTGCGGCCGCGACCGCGCCGCTCCGCCTCGTCGCGCAGCCGAAGGACGGCCCGCGCGCCAACGTTTCGGTGCGCGTCGAAGCGTCGACCTCGCCCGCCGGGCAGGTCTACCTGGCCTTTGTGACGCCCGAGGCCGCGCCGGGCGGCACGGGAGTGGATCTCCTCGCGCTGCTGGCGGACCGCAGTCCGGTCGGGCTCTTCGACCTCAACTTCAAGGCCGGCACCTTCCACTACTCCCCGGCCTGGAAGAAGCAGCTGGGATACGGGGAGAACGAGCTGCAGCCGACGTTCGAGACCTGGCGGCAGCTGGTGCATCCCGAGGATTCGACCGCCGCGCCCGACCGCGTGACCACGAAGTTCTTCAGCGGCGCGCGCAGCTTCTCGGTCGAATACCGGTTGCGCCACAAGAAGGGCCACTACGTCTGGATCCACGGGATCGGCCTGCAGGTCTTCGGGCCCGAAGGGGATTTGGAACGGGTGGCCGGCGTGAACCTCGATATCACCGAGCGCAAGGAGTTCGAGAACACGGCCGTCGAGAGCGAGGATCGGTTTGACGAACTCACGCTCCGCGGGCCCCTCGGTGCCTTCGACCTGAATTTCGCCGCCAACCGGTACTGGTTCTCCGCCGCCTGGAAGCATCTGCTGGGCTTCGCCCCCGACGACCTGATCGACGGCGCCGAGACCCTGGCGGGCGTGCTCCATCCCGAGGAGGCGCCCACCGGACTGAAGGAATTCTTCCTCGCGCGCCATCCGGGCGAGACCGCCTACCTCGACCTGTGCCGGCTGCGCCACAAGGATGGGCATTACGTCTGGGTGCTGGGCGGGGTCTTCCGCCAGGTGTCGCGCAAGCGCGAGCTGCTCCGGGTCGTCGGATTCCATTGCGCCCTGCCGCCCGAGCTGCCGGTGGCCGGCGGACCGGCGATCCCGCC
>JBAIXJ010000056.1:0-1899 GCA_037916645.1 Opitutales bacterium
TCGATCTGGTCGCTCGGGGCGACAAAACGGCTGTCAGTCATGGAGTGGAACTGGAGAGGATAACAATTCTGGAGGCCACGTTCCAAGCCGCAAACGCGGACGGCCCGGCCCCGTGGCGGAGGCCGGACACATTCAATCCCTCATCGACGCGATCCGCTGCCAGCCTAAGCCGAATCGCCGGCGCGCTGGCACACACCCCGCCCTGTCGGGCACCCCTCTCAAGAGGGGATTTCGCTGGCGCCGCTCCGAATCCCCTCCAGGAAGAGGGGTGGCGTTCTGCCGGCGAGCAGAACGACGGGGGCGTGGTCCGGCCCCTCACGGGCTTCGCGCGCCGGTGCCCTCGCGCCAGAACTCATTCCCGGCCGAGCCGCCAGAGCCCCCAGCCCACCCACCCGTACCAGGCGGTCGCGAGCAGCGCGTTGATGATGCGCAACACTCCCAACGCACCGACAAAATAGGAGCCCATGAAGACGATGCCGGTGGCGCCCACGGCCAGGGCCAGCCACGCGGCTTTACTGAACGGCCCCCGCCGCATCACGAGGCCGGCGAACAGGATCGCCAGCGAGGGAAGCAGCACGGCGTAGGTGCCCAGCAGCGGCGAACCGAGCATCGCGGAGGGATAGCTGGCGGCCGCGACCGCAGCCGCCCGCTGGGCCCCGGTCGCCGCTCCCGCGAATTGGCCGCCGGCGAGGAGAAGCGTCGAGTAGGCGGTCCAGGTCAGCGCCAGGTCCAGCACGACGAACAGACCTGCGCACGCGGCGGCCAGCCGCATCGCGTGCCGGTTCACGTCCCTCAGGGCCTGGTAAAGCGCCACGTAGATCGGAACGTACAGGAGGTCCGTGAAGACCATCAGGCCGAGGATCGCCCACCAGCCCTTCGCATGCGTCGCGAAGTAGGCGAGTTGGGCCTCGACGCCCTGCGGCGGCGCATCCCCCACTCCGGCATAAATTGGGAAGGTGAGGAGATAGCCGATCACGAGGACGAACGCGGAAACCGCGCCCGCGCGAAGCATACTCTTGCCGCTGGAATCAGGGGCCGTGGCCATGGCGGTCTGCGCACTCACCTTCCCCATTCCTTTCCCAGCGACGCGCCCGGGTGTCGAGTTCGATCTCGGTCACCGCCGGCGTGCGCCGCGCTTTCGTCTTGTCAATTGGTTGTTTTTGGCAACCATTGCCGAAAGCAATGAAATCTCCGGCGCCGATTTCCGACGCGGACCTGCGGACGTTCCGCTCCTCGCTGCGGGGCCTGATCCGGAAGGTCGGGCGGCAGCTCAAGGATGAGACGCGCGCCTGCGGCGTGGGCTTCCTCACCTGCCTCGTGCTGCTCGAACTGGACGACGCGCCCGGCTGCTCGCTGAAAGACCTGCAGGCGGCGCTAGGGACGGACAAGGCGGCGCTGAGCCGGGTGGTGGATTTCCTCGTGCAGCACGGCCTGGCGCGGCGCGCGGAGAACCCGGCCGACCGGCGGGCCCTGGCCATCGAGCTGACCGCGGCCGGCCGGGACCGGGTCGCGGTCATCCACGGCTGCGTCAACGACCGCTACCGCGCGCTCTTCGCCCGCATTCCCGCGGCGGAGCGGGCCGCGGTGGTGCGCGCGGTCGGCTACCTGGCCGAGGCCTTCGACTCCTTCGACCGGGCGGACGTGAACCTGCGCGTGCCGCCCGCCCGCCCGGGCGGAAAATCCAGCCGGCCATCATGATCGCCGCCTTGAAATACGCGGTCCGGTCGCTGGCGCGCACCCCCGGCTTCAGCGGCGTGGTCGTGCTCACCCTGGCGTTCGGCGTGGCGGTCAACGCCGGCATCTTCGGCCTGTTCGGCGCGCTCTTCCTGCGCCCGCTGCCGGTGCCCGATTCGGACCGGCTCGCCCTGGTGGTGGAGCGCGTGGCGGGGTGGACGATGC
>JBAIXJ010000057.1:0-1939 GCA_037916645.1 Opitutales bacterium
GCGACCGCCACATTCTGCCGGATGATCGTCCGCGCCCGCCGGCTCAGCCGCTCGGCCGCGAGAAAGTTGTCGATCCGGTCGTTCATCAGGATCACCTCGCTCTGCTCGAGCGCCGCGTCGCTCCCGCGTGCGCCCATCGCGACCGAGACGAACGCCGCGGCCAGGCTGGGGGCGTCGTTCACCCCGTCGCCGACCATCGCGACCTTGTGCCCCTGCTGGCGGAAGGCCTGGATGGCCGCGACCTTGCCCTCGGGGGTCAGCCCGGCCTTCACCTCGTCGAGCCCGAGCTCGCGCGCGACCGCTTCGGCGGCGTGGCTGCGGTCGCCGGTCAGCATCACGGTCCGGATGCCGCCCGCGCGCAGGCGGGCCAGCACCTCGCGGGACTGCGTGCGGATCTCGTCGCGCAGCAGCACGCGGCCGATGATCCCGCCCGCCAGCACCCACACCTCGGTGAGCTCGGGCGGCGCCGCCGGCAGCCGCCGGGCCCACTCGGCCAGCGGCCCCTCCTCCAGCAGCTCGCGCCGGCCGAGCAGCACGGAGGCGCCCTCGTGCTTCCCGCGCAGGCCGCGCCCGGTGATCGACTCGAAATCCTCAACCGCCCGCGGCCGCACGCCGTGCGTCTTGCCATAGTGCGTGATGGCGCGGGCGATGGGATGCTCCGAATTGGCCTCGAGCGCGCAGGCGAGCTCGATCACCTCCTGCCCGCGGCCGGGCGGAAAGCTCTCGTAGCCCTCGACCGTCAGCTCGCCCGTCGTCAGCGTGCCCGTCTTGTCGAGCGCGACGAGGTTCACCTCGGCCAGTTTCTCGATCGCCGCGCCGCCGCGGAACAGGATGCCGTTGCGCGCGCCCCAGGCGATGGCCGCGAGGATGGCGGAGGGGATCGACAGTACCAGGGCGCAGGGACTCGCCACCACGAGCAGGGTCATCGCCCGGTAGAAGGCCGAGGTGTGCCCGGCCGAGTTTTCGAACGGCGGCAGCCGGAACCCCAGCCACCACACGAAGAACATCGCCGCCGTCGCCCCGAGCACCAGGAAGGTGTACTTCGCACCGAACCTGTCGGTGAAACGCTCGCTCGGCGCCTTCAGCTTCTGCGCCGTCTGGATGAGCCGGATGATCTTCTGCAGCGTGCTCTCCGACGGGAGGCGCCGCACCACGACCTCGACCGCGCCCCACAGGTTGAGCGTGCCGCTGAACACGGGCTCGCCGGGGCCCTTCTCCACCGGCTGGGCCTCGCCGGTGAGCGTCGACTCGTCGCTCGCCGTCTTGCCTTTGACCACGTCGCCGTCGGCCGGAAACATCTCGCCCGGCCGCACGAAGACCCGGCTGCCGAGGGCAACCTGCTCGATCGGCACGGCGCGCTGGCTGCCGTCCGGCAGCACGAGCGTGGCCTGTTTCGGCGAGGCCTTGAGCAGGGCGCTCACCTCGCGGTGCGTGCGGTCGAGCGCAAACTCCTCCATCGCGCCGGACGCGGAGAACAGGAACAGCAGCAGCGTGGCCTCGCCCCAGGCGTTGATGGCCATCGCGCCCGCGGCCACCGCCAGCATCAGGAAATGGATGTCGAGCTTGAACGTGCGCAGGTTGCCCCACGTGTCCTTGGCCGCGTCCCACCCGCCGGCGATGAGGGCGACCAGGTACAGGCCGCGCGTCAGCCATGAATTCTCGCCCCAGGACTGCTCGCCGATGAACCCGGCGATGCCGAACACGCCGCAGGTCGCGGCCAGGGCCGCGAGCGGCTTCCACTCCGGCATCGGCGGCGCCTCCACGCGCTCCACTTCGGGCCAGGTGAACTCCCGCCACAGCCAGAGTGTTTCGGCCGTGCTGCAGGTCTCCCGCGCGACCTCCGTCGCCTCGCCCACCTGCCGCGCCACGTAGCCGCGCGGCACGGCCGCCGCCGCCCCGCCGGCGCGGAAGCGCGCCTCGACCGCCGCGATCGTGGCGG
>JBAIXJ010000058.1:0-6103 GCA_037916645.1 Opitutales bacterium
GGCGGTGGTCGCGCCGCGCCGCCACCGTCCCCGTGGCTTCGGGCCAGATGAACAGGTTGATGGTGTGCAGGCGGCGGCGATAGACCAGCGCGGCGGCGGGGTGACCGTCAATTTCCTCCAGCCGGCCGCCGACGAGCGGAAAATCCGAGGCGGCAAGATCCACCACCGGCGGGGAGAAATCGAGCTTGCCGGCAAACCAGGGCTTGACCGTATGCCGGTCGGTGGACGCCACGTCGGTCAGGTGGGCGGCCATCAGCGACCGGACGTGGTCGGCGACCGCATCATCGATGAGGTTGGCGCCGCGGCCGCGGCGCACGCCCCAGCCGTAGCCGAGGAGGAGGCAGGCCGCCAGGGCGGCGGCGAGCCCGCCCAGCATAGCGGGGGACCAGGCGGCGAAGCGGCGCGCCGGAGGCGCCGGCAGCGACCGTCGGATGTTGCCGCCCAGGCGAGAGGGGGCGGAGTATCGCGTCAGCGCCTCGCGCAGGGCCGTGTTTCGCGCGCGGCCGGCTTCCGCCGCTTGGGCGCACGCGGTGCACGAATGGAGATGGGCTGCCACCTCGAGGTGGCGCACAAGATCGAGTTCGCCGTCGAGGTCGGCGTCGAGCAGGCGCATCGTATCGCTGCAGTTCATGGCGACGGTTTCGGTTTGAGGAGTTCCTGCACTTCGCTCTGCAGCCGGGCCCGGGCCCGGGCGAGGCGGGACATGACGGTTCCCAAGGGGATGGCGGCAACGGCGGCGATCTCTTTGTAGGCCAGTCCCTCGAGTTCGTGCAGCACCAGGACCTCGCGGAAATCCTCAGGCAGACGCTCCAGGGCGCGGTCGAGGAGCTCACGCACATCCTCCCGCTGCCAGAACGCCGCCTCGTGCGCGCCCTCGGCGGCCGGCTGGTGCAACTGCTCGTCGAACGCCAGGAGGGGCTCGGCGCGCCGTTGCTGGCGCAGGCGGGAATAGCAGGTGTTGCGAACGATCGCCAGGATCCAGGCGCGTCCGTCGCTGCCGCGGAAGCGGGCGAAGGCGTTGAAGGCGTGGAGATAGGCTTCCTGGACGCAATCCTCGGCATCCTGCTCGTGCCGGAGGAGCCAGCGCGCCAGATTGTAGGCGGAATCCAGATGCGGCAGCATGGTCTGCTCGAAGCTCGCGGTTGCCGGTGGTGCCGGGGATCGGTCCATCTGGATGATAACGCCGGGATCGGTGGGTTTATTCCCGCGTCGGCCGAAAAGGACCAAAGCGGGGGCGGCGGGGAATAAATCCGTCCGGCGCGCGTATGCAACGGCGACAACACACTCGCCCATGTCCTCCTTCCTGCCTCCCTCCACCACCCCTGACTATATCGTCCACGACCGCAGCACCGACGGCATCGACCGGCGCGGCTTCCTGAAATGCATGGCGTGGGCGGGCACCGGCGTGCTGTGGACCGTCAGCGGCGGGGTCCTCAGCTCCCGGGCATTGGGCGAGACGGCCGCGGCGGGCGGGGGCGGGGGGCCGGCGCTGCCGGGCGCACTCCATTTCGTGCAGCTCAGCGACAGCCACATCGGATTTCACAAGGCCGGCATCAACCAGGACGTCAACGCGACCTTCCGCGAGGCGATCAGCCGCATCAATGCCCTGCCGGTGGTGCCGGAGTTCGTGCTGCACACCGGCGATCTCACCCACCTGTCCGAGGCGGACGAGTTCGATGGTCTGGACCAGATGATGAAGGACTGTCGCGCCAAGACCGTTTTCTACGTCCCTGGCGAACACGACATTCTCAACGACAACGGCGAACAATACCGCGCCCGCTTCGGCCGCGGCACCTTTGGCTCGGGATGGTACAGCTTCGACCAGAAGGGCGTCCATTTCGTCGGCCTGGTGAACGTCGCCGGAATCAGCGAAGGCGGCCTGGGCGTACTGGGGGCCGAGCAGTTGGCCTGGCTTGAAAAAGACCTCGCGCCCCTTGCGGCCGACACACCGGTCGTGCTTTTCGCGCACGTTCCGCTCTGGCTGGTCTATCCGAAATGGGGCTGGGGCACGGACGACGGCGCGAAGGCGCTCGCGCTCGTGAAGCGCTTCGGTTCGGTGACCGTGCTGAACGGCCATATCCACCAGGTGGTCCAGAAGGTTGAGGGCAACATCACCTTCCACACCGCGCGCGGCACGGCGTTCCCGCTGCCGGCGCCGGGCACCGCCCCCAAGCCCGGGCCGATGCCGGTCGAGGCGCCCCGGCTGCGATCGCTGCTGGGCCTGACCACGGTGTCCTATGTGGAAACGGACCACATGCTCGCCGTGGTCGACGAGACCCTCGCGCCGGGTTGAGGCGGTCATGAGCGAGCTGGTGTGGGCCAAGATGCACGGCGCGGTCGTGCATTTCCCGGTCGCGCTGTCGCTCTGCTCAGCGGCGCTCGACGCGGCCGGCTTCGTGCTGGGGACCCGGCCCGTGGCGCGCGAGCTGCACCGCGGCGGCCGGTTCGCGATGGTGGCGGGAACCCTGGGCAGCGCCGGCGCGGTCATTTCCGGCCTGCTGATGACGAAGGGCGACTGGCTGGGGCACGGACTGCTGCGCTGGCACCATGCATTCGCGTGGCCGGCGTTCGGGCTGCTGGTGGGGCTCGCCACCTGGCGCGTCCTGGCCGGGGCCCAGCCGGCGCGCCGGGCCCTGGGCTGCTATCTCGTCTGCGCCTGGATCGCCGCTGGCCTGGTCATGGCCACCGGCTACTGGGGCGGCGAACTGCTGATCCGCAGTTCGGGGCCATGAAGCTCCGGCGTGAAACCGCCGCGCTCGCGGCGGCCGTTCTGGCTTCGGCCACGGCGCTCGGCGGTGCGGCGGCCCTTGCCGCGGACCTGCGCGCCCGGGCCGCGCGCACTTCGCATCAGCTGCCGCCCACGGATCCGTGGTGGGCGTGGCCGTCATCGCCGCCGCCGGCGCAGGTCGCCCGGGGGCGCACCTTGTTCCTGAACAGCTGCGCCCATTGCCACGGCATCGACGCGGACGGGGACGAGGGCCCCGATCTCCATGATCTGCAGGTCAGCGACCGCTACATCGCCCGGACCATCACGCGGGGCATCAAGGGCGAAATGCCGTCGTTTGCCAAAAAACACAACGCCGCCGACATCTCCGCGCTGATCGCGTACCTGCGGTCGTTGCCGTCGGGCTAGATCCGATCCGGCCGTCGGTCGCCGGCCGGATGGAGCCCCGGAGCGCCATCGCTAAGCCTTGGCGAGGGCCTGCTCGAGGTCGGCTTGGATGTCGATGAAGTCCTCGATGCCGAGCGACAGGCGCACGTAGTCGGGCGAGGTGCCGGTGGAAACCTGCTCCTCGGGCGTGAGCTGGCTGTGGGTCGTGCTGGCCGGATGGATCGCGAGGGACTTGGCGTCGCCGATGTTGGCGAGGTGGGAGAAGAGCTTCAGCGATTCGATGAACTTCCGGCCCGCCTCGAAGCCGCCCTTCAGGCCGAAACCGAGCAGGCCGCCGAAGCCGCCGCTCAGGTACTTCTTCGCCGCCGCGTGGCTCGCGCTGGTCTTGAGTCCCGGATAGTTGACCCATTTGACTTTCCCGTGGGCGGCAAGGAACTCGGCGGTCCGCAGGGCGTTGTCGCAGATGCGGGCCATGCGCAGGTGAAGGGTCTCCAGGCCTTGGAGTTTGAGGAAGGAGTTGAAGGGGCTCATGCACGCGCCGATGTCGCGCAGGAGCTGGAGCCGCATCTTGAGGATGAAGGCGACGTTGGCGCCGCCGGCCGGCGGAAAGCTCTTGAACGCCTCCCAGTGCACCAGGCCGTGGTAGCTCGGGTCCGGCTGGGTGAAGCCGGGAAACCGGCCGTTGCCCCAGTCGAAATTGCCGCCGTCGACGACGACCCCGCCGATGGAGGTGCCGTGGCCGCCGATATACTTGGTGGAGCTGTGGACGACGACGTTGACCCCCCATTCAAAGGGACGGTTGAGGATCGGCGTCAGGCAGGTGTTGTCGATGATGAGCGGCACGCCGACCTCGCGGGCGATCCTGGCCACCTCCTCGAACGGGAAAATGTTCAGCGCCGGGTTGCCCAGGCCTTCGCCGTAGAACGCCTTGGTGTTCTTGCGGACCGCCCGCCGGAAGGCGTCCGGATCCGCGGCGTCCACGAAGGACACCTCGATGCCAAGTTTGGGCAGGGTGTAGTGGAAGAGATTGTAGGTGCCGCCATAGAGCTGCGACACGGACACCAGATGATCGCCGGCGCCCGCGATGTTCAGGATCGCGTCGGTGATCGCCGCCTGACCCGAGGAGTGGGCGAGCGCCCCGGAGCCGCCTTCGAGTGCGGCCATGCGCTGCTCAAAAACATCCGTCGTCGGATTCATGATCCGCGTGTAGATGTTCCCGAGCTCCTTCAGGGCAAAAAGGTTCGCGGCGTGCTCCGTGTCGCGGAACACGTAGCTGGTCGTCTGGTAGATCGGCACGGCGCGCGCGCCCGTGGTGGGGTCCGGCTGCTGTCCGGCGTGGAGGGCCTTGGTTCCGAGTCCTTTGAGGTTCATCTGGGGAAAGACGGGTATCCTAGGTGGGTTAGGCAGGAAAGCAACCGGTGCGTTTCGAAAACTGTGTCACCGTGCTGGTTCAATGGCGAAGGCCGACATGACCGCGGCGCGTGGCGACTCCGGCCAGCTCGGGCGATGGATCCGCGGTCCAAGCCGCCAAGGCGGTGCCGTGAGGGTTGAGCCCGGGGCGGACTCAAGTCTAGGATGGCGCCATGCCGGAGAAAGGAACAGCGGGCTCGCGGGCTGTACCCGCTCCGTGGCGCCAGTGGGGCGCCGACCTTGACGCGCAATCGGTGCAGCAGATGCGCGACGCCTGCGCGCTGCCGGTGAGCGTGCGGGGTGCGCTGATGCCCGATGCCCACGTGGGCTACGGCCTGCCGATCGGCGGAGTGCTGGCGACCGACCGCGCCGTGATTCCGTACGCGGTGGGCGTCGACATCGCCTGCCGCATGAAGCTCTCGGTGCTGGATCTTCCGGTCGACTGGCTGCGGCGCAATCGCGAGCCGCTCATTCACGCCCTCGAAACGGAGACCCGCTTCGGCGTGGGCGTGGAGTTTCAGCGCCGGCGGGAGCACCCGGTCATGGACGAGGACTGGGCCGTCAGTCCCGTGACGCGGCATTTTCGCGACAAGGCTTGGGCGCAGCTGGGGACGAGCGGGAGTGGCAATCACTTCGTCGAGTTCGGCGTGTTCACGGTGACGGCACCGGACCTCGGGCTGGCGCCGGGGGAATACCTGGCGTTGCTCAGCCACAGCGGCAGCCGCGGGACCGGCGCCCAAGTGTGCGAACACTACAGCCGGGTGGCGCGTCAGCAACGACCGGAGTTCGGACGACTCGCCTGGCTGACGCTCGACGAGGCGGAGGGGCGCGAATACTGGGCGGCGATGGAACTCATGGGCAAGTATGCCTCGGCCAACCACGCCTGCATCCACCGACACCTCGTGCGCCGTCTCGGCGCGGAGGTGCGTTGGGGGGTCGAGAACCACCACAATTTCGCCTGGAAGGAGACGCATCCGGTGGATCCGGCCGGCAGCGGCGGCACCCGCGAACTGATCGTCCACCGGAAGGGCGCGACCCCGGCGGGATGCGGCGTGCTCGGCATGATCCCGGGTTCGATGGCGGCGCCCGGCTTCGTGGTGCGCGGCCGGGGCAGCGAGGAGTCGCTGTGCTCCGCGGCCCATGGCGCGGGCCGGGTGATGAGCCGGGCCCAGGCCGTGCGAACCTTCACCTGGAAGAACGCCCGCCCGGTGCTCGAATCCGCCGGCGTCACGCTGCTTTCGGCGGGCGTCGACGAGGTGCCGATGGTCTACAAGGACATTCATGCGGTCATGGCTGCGCAGGGCGATCTGGTCGAGATCCTGGCGCGTTTCGATCCCCGCATCGTGAAGATGGCCCCGGCCGGCGAACGCGCGGAGGATTGAGAAGGCGACGCGCCGGGGCAACGCCCCGACGACACGGAGGCGGGAGCGGTTACAGCATTATTTGGGAATTACATCGCCCCGGCCATAACCGCGGACCGTTCCCGCCGTCTGGAGAGACATGAAGGCCAACCTGATTCTCTCCTGCCTCCTCGCCGCTGGCCTGGCGTCCTCCGCCCGGGCGCAGCTTTTCGATGATGTC
>JBAIXJ010000059.1:0-11441 GCA_037916645.1 Opitutales bacterium
CTTCGCCCGGGAATACCTCGCCCCGGTGGAGCCGCTCCGGCTGGAGCACTTCCGCACCACGGAGCGCGACAGCAAGGTGCGGTGCGAGGCGGCGATCCGGTACGAAGGGCGCACGCAGAAGCTCGCCGGCACCGGCAACGGCCCGATCGACGCATTCGTGAATGCGCTCGGCACCGCCGGGATCCCGCCGTTCGAGCTCCTCTCCTACACCGAGCACTCGCTCGGCAAGGGCGCCGAGGCGCGGGCGGTTTCCTACATCCAGGTCAAGACGCCGCGCGGGCGGACCTTCTTCGGGGCGGGGATCGACACCAATATCGAGCTGGCCTCGATCAAGGCGGTCGTCAGCGCCCTCAACCGCTCGCTCGCCAAGGCCTGAGGCCTGGGCGGGCGCGCCTCCCGCGTCCGCCCGATCTCCTCGTTCCGCCGCTCCGGTTTGTCATTTAATAGATGACAAACCAGAGGCGGCATGGGCGCTCATTCCATCCACGAGATGGCGGGCCGGTGCTGGCCGGGCGCCGCGGAGGCCAGTCGTTCCGCGCCGGGCCGGGCGCCGCGGCCCGGCCCGAATCCTGTTCCATCCCGCGGGCGCCCCGGTACACTGCGCCCATGACAATCGGACTTCCGAAGGAGATCAAACAACAGGAGCATCGGGTCGCGCTGCTGCCCTCCGCAGCTTACCAGCTCATCAAACGCGGCCATGTGGTCGTGGTGGAGAAAGGTGCCGGGATCGGATCGGGCTACCCCGATGCCGACTATGCCAGCGCCGGAGCCACGCTGGTCGATGCGCACGCGGCCGTGTTCGAAAAGGCCGACCTCATCGTCAAGGTCAAGGAACCGTTGCCGGAGGAATTCCCCCTTCTGCGCCCGGGTCAGATCCTCTACACCTACCTGCACCTGGCGGCCGACAAAGCCCTCACCGAGGTCCTGCTGAAATCCGGAATCACCGGCATTGCCTATGAAACCGTCGAAGTGAATCGCCGCCTGCCCCTCCTCGAACCGATGAGCGAGATCGCCGGCCGCATGTCGATCCTCGTCGGCGGCTATTTTCTGGCCAAGCACCACGGCGGCAGCGGCACCCTGCTGGGCGGCGTGCCCGGCGTCCTGCCCGGGCGGGTCATCGTGCTCGGCGGCGGCGTTTCCGGCATCAATGCCGCCCGCATGGCCATCGGCCTCGGCGCCGACGTCACCATCCTCGAGGTCGACCTCGAGCGGATGCGTTTCCTCGACATCACCCTGCACACCTCCCACACGCTGTATTCCAGCGAAGCCCACCTGCTCGAGCAGCTGCCGTCGGTCGACCTGCTCATCGGCGCCGTGCTCGTGCCCGGCGCCAAAGCGCCGAAGCTGATCCACCGCGACATGCTGCGCCGCATGCGTCCCGGCAGCGTGCTGGTCGACATTGCCATCGACCAGGGTGGCTGCGCCGAGACCTCCCACCCGACGACGCACAACAACCCGGTGTTCGTCGAGGAGGGCGTGACCCACTATTGCGTCGCCAACATGCCCGGCGCGTATGCGCGCACCGCGACCCAGGCGCTCACCAACGTCACGTACCGCTATCTGGAGCAACTGGCCGACCTGGGCCTGTCCGAGGCCTGTCACCGCCAGCCCGCCCTCGCCAGCGGGATCAACGTCCAGGCCGGCAAGATTACGTGCAGAGCCGTCGCCGAGGCCCACGGGATGCCCTATCATCCGCCTCAGCTCGACTGATCGGGCGCCATCGTCCAAATCCACGGGCCGCTGCGACCCGGCACGGCTGTTTACACCTTGCCGAGGCGTCCGCGTCCGCATAGACGCCTTCCATGTTCAAAATCCTCGGAGCGGACGGCAAGGAATACGGCCCCACCACGGCCGAGCAGATCAAGGAGTGGGTCAAGCAGGGCCGGGCCAATCACGAGACGATGGCCCAGGCGGCGGGCGAGACGGGCTGGAAGCCCCTCGCCCAGTTCCCCGAGTTTGCCGATCTGTTCCCGGCGGCCCAGGCGCAGGTGACGCCGGCCCCGGCCGCGGCTGAGCCGGCCTCGGTTGCCGTCGCCCCGGCTTCCGCCACCGCGACATCGTCCGCCGCGCCCGCCACAGCTACCGCCGATCTCCGCGCCCAGGCGCAGCAGGCGGTCGCCGGCCCGGCCATCGGCCTCCTGATCATGGCGTCGCTGGGCATCCTGCTGCAGATCGTGGGCATCGTCATGAACCTGCTGGGCGTCACGTTCCCGATGCAGCAGCAGCCGGACCTGAACCCGGAGGCGGCGCGCATGCTGCAAATGTTCACCGGCGTCATCGGCGTCGTGAGCGGGGTCATCGGCATCGCCATCAGCATCTTCATCATTTTCTGCGCGCTCAAGATGCAGAAGCTGGCCAGCCACGGCCTCGCGATGGCCGGCGCGATCGCGGCCATGGTGCCCTGCTTCTCGCCGTGCTGCCTGATCGGCCTGCCCATCGGCATCTGGGCGCTCGTGGTGCTCAGCAAGCCGGAGGTCCGTTCGCAGTTTGACCACTGAGTCCGTCAAGCCGGTTGCCGTCGCCGCGCCGCCGAAACTGGATCGGCGCGCGCCGTCGCGCGTCGGGCCCGCGGTGCTGCTGGGCGGGGCGGCGCTCGCCGCGGCGATCCTTTACGCGGTCGATCCGGCGAAACACGCCCTGTATCCGACCTGCTGGTTCTACGCGACCACCGGCTGGGAATGCCCCGGCTGCGGCGGCCTGCGGGCCACGCATCAGCTCCTCCACGGCCGCCTGGCCGCCGCCTGGGCGCTGAACCCGCTGGCGGTCCTGCTCGCGCCGGTCTTCGCCTGGGTGCTGCTCCATGCCGTTCTCCGGGTGCTCGGCCGCCGAAGCGTGCCCGGCGCCGCGCCGCGGGCCGCCGTGCTCTGGCTCGGCCTCGCGGGCCTCCTGGTCTTCACGGTCCTGCGCAACCTCCCCTGGCGCTGACCGGCCGGGGCGTTGGCCTGTCAGCCAGACTTGGGCGGCGGGTTGCAGAGGGTTTCGTACGCGTAGACGATCGCCCCCATACAGATCGGCGCGGTGACGAACACCCCGATGATGCAGGCCAGCACGCCCAGCATCCCGATGAGCCAGGCGAGGATCAGCAGGCCAAACATCCGCCACCATTGGGCGGTGATCACGCGGCGGCTGACTTCCATCGCCGTCCAGAATTCCAGCTTGTGGTCGATGATCAGCGGCATCGTGAAGCACCAAGCCACCGCGAGATAGATGCCAGGAATGATCAGCAGGAGGATGCCCACGCCCGTCAGCAGCCCGCTTACCAGGCCGCCCAGCATCAGCGGCACGAACGCGAGGCTGAACCCGGCGAACGCGTCCCCCACCTCGGCCGGCTGCCCCCGGATGCGTTTCAGGAAATAGTAGTACAGTCCGCCGAGAAACACCCCGGTGAGCAACAGGCTCGCAAGGATGCCGAGAAACGGAATGGCGTTGAGCGCGCCCTGGGCGACCATGACCAGGGCGTTCACCCCGACCAGCGGCCAGAAATTCGCCTTCAGCAGTTCCCACGAGTGCCCGATCATGTCGCCGATCAGCAGCTTCGGGGCGCGGGCGATCAGGTCCGCGGCGTAGGCCTTGGGGTCCACCGGCGCAGCTGGAGCCGCGGGAGCGGACGCGGCCGCCGCCGGCGGCGTGGCGGCGCTCCCCAGGCCGGCGGCAAATTCGGAAAGCTCGGCCAGCGTCTGCCACGCGTCGGTCCCCACGCGCTTCGCCTTGGTCTGTCCGTTGGCCCGGCCCGCCGCGATCCACTCCGTGATCTTCTCCGCCGAAACCGGTCCGTATTCCTTGCCATCAGCGCCGATGATCGTGAACATGGCCGCAGATCAATCGAACCGCTGCAGTGAGTCAACCCGCTAGGCGCCCATGAGTTGCGCGTGCGGCCGGGCAGGGGCCCGAGGCGCTGCGGCCAGCTTTCGACGTGACTCGCCCGCCCGTGCGGCCTTTTCTCGACCCAACCCGCATGACCGGTTCCGCCTCCTCGCCGCCGTGGTCCCGCGACTTCCTCCTGCTCACGCTGGCAATGGTCGCCCTCTTCGGCTTCCGGCTGGGCAGCCACGCGTTGTTCAACCCCGACGAGGGGCGGTATGCCGAGGTGCCGCGCGAGATGGTGGCGACTGGCGACTGGGTCACGCCGCATCTCGACGGCGTGAAGTACCTCGAGAAGCCGCCGCTGATGTACTGGGCGGTGGCGCTCTGCCTGGAGGTGTTCGGCGCCAGCGAGTGGTCGGTGCGCGCGCCGGTGGCCCTGTTCGGCCTCGGCGGCGTGCTGCTCACCTACGCGGCCGGCCGCCGCCTCTACGGCCGCCCGGCCGGGTTGCTCGCCGCCGGCGTGCTCGCCACCTCGCTGCTCTACTTCGTGCTGGCACGCCTGCTCATCATCGACATGGCGGTGTCGGTTCTGATCGGCGCGACGCTGTTCTGCTTCATCTTCGGCGTGCAGGAGCCGCGCGGCCCGCGGCGGCGGTGGTTGTTCTACGGCCTGTATGCGAGCGCCGCGCTCGCGACGCTCGCCAAGGGTCTCATCGGCTTCCTCCTGCCCGGCGCGGTGATGTTCCTCTGGCTGCTCCTCTGCCGCCAATGGCGGCGGCTGCGGCCGTTTTACCTCCCCACCGGATCCCTCATCTTCCTGGTCGTCGCGGCGCCCTGGCACGTGCTGGCCGCCATCCGCAATCCCGAGTGGACGCAATTCTACCTGCTGTTTGAGCACTGGGAACGGTTCTTTTCCCCCACCCACCAGCGCACCGAGCCGTGGTGGTTCTTCGGGCCGATCCTGCTGCTCGGACTTTTCCCCTGGCTCGGCTTCCTCTGGCCGGCGCTCCGCCGCCGGCTGGCCGGCGCCGGGTCGGGCCTCGCCGGCGTCTGGGCGGGCCGGGGCGAGAACGCGGTCGCGTGGTTCCTGGTCACCTGGGCCGCGTTCATCTTCCTCTTCTTCTCCGGTTCGGAATCGAAGCTCGCCCCCTATATACTGCCGGTGTTTCCGCCGCTCGCGGTGCTGATCGGCGCCGAGCTCGCCTCCGCGCTCGCGGAGACCCCGGCCGGCCGCCGCCGCGCCGCGGTCGGCGCCTTCTCCTTCCTCTGCGGACTGCTGGCCTTCGCGCTGGTCGTCGCGGTGCTCAAGCCGGGCGTGCTGCGCGACACCGCGCAGGCGGCCGAGCTTCGGCCCTACGCCTATGCCATGGCGGCCATGCTGATCCTCGGCGGCTACGCGGCCTCCTGGGCCGTGCGCGCCCGCGGCCTCGGCGTCGCACTCACCCTGCTCACCGCGACGTCCCTCGGCTTCTACGCCGTTCTCACGCTCGCCACCCCCTACATCCGGCCGGCGACCAAACCGCTGGCGCTGGAGCTCCGCCGCCTCGCCCGCCCGGGCGACCGCCTCTACACCTACCACGGGTTCTTCCACGATTTCACGTTCTACTCGCGCCACTTGGTCGGCACCGTGGCCTACAAGGACGAGCTCGAGCTGCAGTTCCTCGACCCGGCCGCGCGCGCCGCCCGCTTCATCGACGACGCCGAGTTCCGGCGGCAATGGGACGGTTCCGGCCGCCTGTTCGCCGTCGCCCGGAAGCAGGACGTGCTCGAGCTGTTCGCCGATCCGGGCTTCCGTTATCATTTGCTCGGGGAGACCCGGGGGCACTATCTCTTTAGCAACCAGCCCTGACATGTCCTCCGCCAAACGCCCGAAAGCCGGCCGCGCCGCGCCGGCGAAAGCCGCGAACCGTCCCGCCGCCCCGTCCGGCCCCGCCCTCGTTCCGACCGGATCCACCCCGCCGCTCGGCGGCTCGGCGAGCCCCATGCAGATCCCGGGTATGGAGAATTTCCTGCCGTTCACGCGCTCCTTTGTCGACGAGGACACGATCGCGGGTGTCGCCGAGGTCCTGCGCTCCGGCTGGATCACCTCGGGAAAACAGGTGAAGGCGTTCGAGGCGAAACTCTCCGAACACTGCGGCGGCCGGCCCGTGCGGGCGTTCAATTCCGGCACCTGCACGCTCGAGATCGGTCTGCGCATCGCCGGCGTCGGTCCGGAACACGAGGTCATCACCACGCCGCTCACTTGGGTCGCGACCAGCAACGTCATCCTCGAGGTCGGCGCCCGGCCGGTGTTCGTGGACATCGATCCGGTCACCCGCAACCTCGACCTCGAGAAAGTCGAAGCAGCGATCACGCCGGCCACCCGCGCCATCATTCCGGTCGACCTGGCCGGCCTGCCGGTCGACCGCGACCGGCTCTACGCCATCGCGCGCCGCCACAGTGTCCGCGTCGTCGAGGACGCCGCCCAGGCGTTCGGCAGTTCGTGGCACGACCGCGCCATCGGCTCCTTCGGGGACCTCGTGTCGTTCAGCTTCCACGCCAACAAGAACATCACCACCGCCGAGGGCGGCTGCCTCGTGCTCAACGACGAGCGCGAGGCGAAGCTGGCCGAGCAGTACCGCCTGCAGGGCGTGGTGCGCAGCGGCTACGACGGCATGGACGTCAAGGTGGCGGGCGGCAAATTCAACCTCACCGACGTCGCGGCGCGCCTCGGCCTCGGGCAGCTGCCGCACCTCGAGGTGATCACGGCGCGGCGGCGCGCCCTCGCCCGACTGTATTTCGAGGCCTTCGACCGACCGGTGGTCCGCGAGGTGGGCCTGCGCCTGCCCGTCCCCAACTTCACGGACAGCAACTGGCACATGTTCCAGGTGGTGCTGCCGGAGGAGCGGCTGGCGATCAGCCGCGCGGAGGTCATGGCCTGGATGCACGCCGCCGGCATCGGCACCGGCGTCCACTACCCCGCCGTCCACCTGTTCACCCTCTACCGGCGCTTCGGCTGGAAGCCGGGCGATTTCCCGCACGCCGAGTACGCCGGACGGAACATTCTCACCCTGCCGCTGTTCCCAGCCATGACGTCGGCCGACGTCACACGCGTCGTCGACACCCTGCTCGCCATTCTCCAAGCTCACCAGACCGCATGACGCCCCGCCCCGCCTCCCGCGGCCTTCCGTCCCGCGCCCCGGTCCCCCATGCCTGAGCCCGCCTCCGCCGTTTTCCTGTCGGTGGTCATCCCCGTCTACAACGAGGAGGCCAATCTGCCGGCGCTGTTCGCGCGGCTCTACCCGGTGCTCGACGGCTTGGGCCGGAGCTACGAGATCGTGTTCACCAACGACGGCAGCGCCGACCGCTCGCTCGAGCTCCTGCGCGCCCAGCACGCCGCCCGGCCCGACGTGACCCGGGTGGTCGATTTCAACGCCAACTACGGCCAGCACATGGCGATCATGGCCGCGTTCGAGCGGGTGCGCGGCGAGGTCGTGGTCACGCTCGACGCGGACCTGCAGGACCCGCCCGAGGAGATCCCGAAGCTGCTCGCGCTGATCGACACGGGCAGCGACTACGTCGGCGGCTTCCGTCTCAACCGGCACGACAGCCTCTTCCGCACCTTTGCGTCGAAGCTGATCAACTTTGTCCGGAGCCGGACGACCAACATCGAGATGACGGACCAGGGCTGCATGCTGCGCGCCTACCGGCGGACCGTGGTCGACGCGGTCGTGCGCAGCGGCGCGATCAACACCTTCATCCCGGCGCTGGCGTACAGCTTCGCCAGCCGGCCCACCGAGGTCGGCGTCAAGCACGAGGAGCGGCACGCCGGAATCTCGAACTACTCGTTCTACAAGCTGGTCCGGCTCAACTTCGACCTGATCACCGGCTTCTCGCTGGCGCCGCTGCAGCTCTTCACGATCTTCAGCCTGCTCTGCGCCGCCGGCAGCTTCCTGCTGGTCCTGGTCCTCGCCTACCGGCGCCTCGTGCTCGGCGCCGAGGCGGAAGGCGTGTTCACCCTCTTCGGGATCGTGTTCTTCCTGCTCAGCGCGACCATGGTCGGAATCGGCCTGATCGGCGAATACATCGGGCGCACCTACCAGGTGGTCCGCACCCGCCAGCGCTACCACGTCCGCGAGACGCTGGACACCAAGTGAACGTGGCTCGATTCCGGTTCGTCCGCTTGCCGCCGCCGAGTCGCGGCGTCTGACGGCCATGGCCACGCTGCACCTGATCCACGGGCCGGTCGGTTCGGGCAAGACCACGTTCGCCCGGCAACTCGAACGCGAGACCCGGGCCGTCCGTTTCACGCCGGACGAATGGATGCTCCGGCTCTACGGCGACCGCGGGCCGGAGGACACCTTTCACGCGACGCTCGACCGGGTGTACGAGTTGGTCTGGGAGCATGCCGGGCGCGTGCTGCGGACCGGCACCGATGTTATCATGGACTGCGGGTTCTGGAGCCGCGCCGCCCGCGATGAGGCCCGCCGGCGAGCGGCGGCGCTCGGCGCCTCCTACCGCATTTACGCCATCCAATGCCCCCCGGACGTGGCCCGGCGGCGGGTCCTGCGCCGGACCGCGGAACTGGCGGGCCGTGTCCTCTGGATCAATGAACCCGCGATCGACGGGTTGAACGCCCGGGTCGAGCCGCTCGCGCCCGACGAAGACCACGTGGTCGTCGACGGCGAACATCTGCAGGTTTCCTGACCATGTCCGCGCCCCGCATCCTGTTCTTCGGCTACAGCGAGGTCGGCCACGACTGCCTCGAGCTGCTGCTGGCGCGCGGCGACCACGTCGTGGCGCTCATCACGCACGAGGACAACCCGGGCGAGAAGATCTGGTTCAAGACGCCGGCGGTGGTGGCCCGGGAAAAGGGCGTGCCGGTCTTCACGCCGGACAAGGTGAACACGCCGGAGTGGATCGAGCGGATCGCGGCGCTGCGGCCCGACCTGATCCTGTCGGTCTACTACCGGCACATGATCAGCTCGCAGATCCTCGCGCTGGCGCGGCTGGGCGCGTTCAACATGCACGGGTCGCTTCTCCCGAAATACCGCGGGCGCGCGCCGATCAACTGGGCGGTCCTCCACGGCGAGCCGCGCATCGGCATGACGCTCCACCGCATGGTCAAGCAGGCCGACGCGGGCGCGATCATCGACCAGGAGGGCGTCGACCTCGGCCCGCGCGACACCGCCGAGCAGGCGTTCCGCAAGGTGCTCCCGTGCGCCCGCCGCGTGCTCGCGCGCCAGATCGACGCCCTGCTCGCCGGGGCGGCGAAGGAAACGCCCCAGGACGAGTCGCAGGCCACCTACTTCGGCGGCCGCACCCCGGAGGACGGCCGCATCGACTGGCGGCAAACCTCGCGCGAGATCTTCAACCTGATCCGCGCCGTCACCGATCCCTACCCGGGCGCCTTCACGGATCTCGGCGCCGCCCGCCTCATGGTGTGGTGGGCCGAGCCCGAGAGTCCGGCGACCCGCGGCCTCCGCGGCCGGCCCGGCGAGATCCTGGCGGTGTCCCCGCTCGTGGTCGCCACCGGCGACGGCGCGCTGGAGCTGACCCACACCGAGTGGCGCGGCGAGGCCGAGGCGCCGACCCTGCGCAAAGGGCAGATCCTTTAGGGACGCACCAAGGTGCGCCCCTACGTTATTGCGAAATGCGATTGCGAGGTATTCACCGGAGCTGGCAGACTCGCCGCAGCTGTTTCGTGCCTGTCCGCCGTAGCTTAAGCGAAGGCGGATCTTTTCGCGTGTTTCGTGGTTAATCCTCCGACCCAATCTCCGCCATGCCCCTCAAGGTTCTCATTCTCGGCGCCAACGGCTTCATCGGCAGCTCGCTCACCCATGCCATCCTCAAGCAGAAGGACTGGGAGGTCTACGGCATGGACGTGGGCGACCATAAGCTCGGGAACTGCCTCGGCCATCCCCGCTTCAAGTTCGTCGAGGGCGATGTCACGATCTCCCGCGAGTGGATCGAATACCACGTGAAGAAATGCGACGTGGTCCTGCCGCTCGTCGCCATCGCCAACCCGGCGCAGTACGTCAAGGACCCGCTGCGGGTCTTCGAGCTCGATTTCGAGTCCAACCTCGAGACGGTCCGCAAGTGCGTGAAGTACCGGAAACGGATCGTCTTCCCGTCAACCTCCGAGGTCTACGGCATGTGCCCCGACTCCGAGCTGGACGAGGAGACGAGCACGCTGGTCTACGGCCCGATCGACAAGCAGCGCTGGATCTACGCCTGCTCCAAGCAGCTCCTCGACCGCGTCATCTACGCCTACGGCGTGCGCGACGGCGTGGACTACACCCTGTTCCGCCCGTTCAACTGGATCGGGCCGAAGCTCGACAACGTGTTTGAGCCGAAGGAGGGCAGCTCGCGCCTGTTCACGCAGTTCATCTCGAACATCATCTTCAAGAAGCCGATCCAGCTCGTCGACGGCGGCCGCCAGAGCCGGTCCTTCACGTTCATCGACGACGGCGTCGACGCGCTGCTGCGCATCATCGAGAACAAGGAGGGTGCCGCCTCCCGGCGCATCTTCAACCTGGGCAACCCGAAGAACAACGTCAGCGTGGCGCGCCTGGCCCAGCTCATGATCGCCGCGTTCAAGCGGTACCCTGAATACCGGCAGCACGCCGAGCAGGCCAAGGTTGTCGTCGTCCCGTCGGGCAAGTACTTCGGGCGGTACTACCAGGACATCCAGCGCCGGGTGCCGTCGATCGCCAACGCGCGGAAGCACCTCGGCTGGAGTCCGAAGGTCGACCTGCCGACGGCGATCCGCCGCACGCTCGACTACCACCTCGCGCACCGGGACTACCAGCTGGCGTGAGACGGACTCGTTTTTGCAGGAGCGAAGACTTTTTTGTGGGAGCGGCTTTACACCGCGAAGTCTGATGCCCATTCCAGAAGTCGCGGGATAAACCCGCTCCTACAGATCCCAGCCTGGCCATGGCCACGATCCGCCTCGCCCTCAAGGTTGACGTCGACACCGACCGCGGCACGCGCCTCGGCGTGCCCCCACTCGCCGCCGACTGCCGCGAATTCGGCGCCCCGGCGTGCTTCCTCTTCTCGCTCGGGCCCGACCAGACCGGGCGCGCGATCACGCGGATCTTCCGCCCCGGCTTCTTTCGGAAGGTCAGCCGAACCAGCGTGGTCTCGACGTACGGCGTGCGCACCCTGCTCAACGGCACGCTGCTGCCCGCACCGCACATCGGCCGCCGGAACACCGCGGCGATGCGCGCCGTGCGCGACGCCGGCTTCGAGACCGGCATCCACTGCTACAACCACTACCGCTGGCAGGACCACGTCCACCGCATGACCCTGGACCAGGTCCGCGCCGAGTTTGTCGCCGCGCGGGCGGAATTCCTCCGCGTCTTCGGGGCCGAGGCGCGGACCGCCGGGGCGGCCGGCTGGCAGAGCAATGCCCGCAGCCGCGAGGCCTACGACGAGGCCGGTCTGCTTTACGCCAGCGACACCCGCGGCGGGCCGCCCTTTTTCCCCCGCGTCGACGGCCGCGTATTCCGGACCCTCGAGATTCCCAGCACCCTGCCGACCTTCGACGAGCTGCTCGGGCGGCCCGAATACCCCGATGACCGCATCGTGCCGCACTACCTCTCGCTCCTGCGCGAGGACGGCGTCAATGTCCTCACCATCCACGCCGAGATCGA
>JBAIXJ010000060.1:0-7489 GCA_037916645.1 Opitutales bacterium
TGCCGGGGTCGTCGGGCTCCTCGTGGTTGAAGTAGACGTGCGTGGCGGTGACGCGGTAGTGGCCCTTGTGGGTGACCACCGCCAGGGTGGCGACGGGCCAGGTCTCCGCCTTGGTGCGCGATCCGCCCGGATCGTACCAGCTGGTCAGATGCCACTGCTGCTGACCGGTCGGGATGCCGGTGAGGGTCGTTGTCGTGCCCTGCACCTTGGTTCCGTCCGTCGCGCCGGGGCCGAGGACGAGGTAGGTGGAGACGCCGGCCACTGCATCCCAGCTCAGCTGCACCTGGCCCTCGCCGGTCTGCGCCGCCTTGAAGTTGGCCGGATCCGTCGGCGGCGGGGCCGGAGGCTGGGCCGGCGCCGTAGTGGTGTTCTTCGGCGCAGAGGTCAGCGCGCTCTTCGGCGGGATCTTCGCGGCCTGGGAGGCGACCGGCCGCTGGTTCGTGACCTGCGTGGTCGAGGTCTGCGTGCCGCCGGACCCAAGGGTGAAGTGCCACGAGCTGTTGAGGGTGGGCTGGACGCTGCCGGAGTACTGCAACGGCGTCGGGAGCGACGACACATTCAGGGCGCTGTTGCTGGACCCGATCACGTCCGTTTTTGCCGGATCGTCCACGATCCAGTTGAAGGTCCATTGCGAGACGCCGAGCGCGGAAGTGCTGGTCGTCGGCGGGCCGCCATTCGCGCCGGGCACCTCGCCGGTGAGGGTGAGGGCGTTCGCGGCATAGGCAGGCACGGACCACTGATGAATCGTCAGTTTCTGGTCGGAGGCGCGCACGCCGATGGCGATCTGCACGTCCTGGGTGGTCTCGATCGTCCAAGTCAGGTAGGCGGACCCGCCCAACTGGTTGATGCTGCCGGAACCCGCCCCGGTGTAGTGCCACTTGGCCTGGTAGATGGCGATCGATCCCGCCTGGGTCGGCGCGGCGCCGGTCAGGGTCCACGTCTGCGTTTCGTGGCGGGAATAGGCGACGTCGTCCAGGTCGAGCGTGGCCGTAATCGTGCCCGACCATTGGCTGGCGGCGCGGGCCGGCGAAACCGCGACAATGCATGAGGCGGCGAGCAGGGCGATCGGGGCCAGGCGCCGCCAGGGAGCGGCGGCGGGGCAGTGCGGTAGCACGGAGGACGAGGCTTTCATGGCGTCACGGTGAAGCCGTTGGCCAGGCGGACGACTTCGTTGCCCGTCGCGATCGTCACCGTGCGGTGCCCGGGCGCGGCGGCGCTGTCGATCATGAACGCCCCGATCGCCTGGGTCGGCGAGACGATGAACAGGTATTGATCCGCCAGCGTGATGCCCGGCCCGAGATCGATCTTGGTCGTGTCCTGGAGAAAATGCGTCCCGCTCGCGGTGAAGGTGATCACCAGCCGGTTGGTCCCCGCCTTGCCCGTGGCGGGACTCACGGCAGTGAGGGCGGGTACGGAGCCGACCTTGGGCGCCGCGAGATTGGACTTGTCAATCAACGAGGTGACGGAGAATGCGCCCGGGAACGAGTCGTTGCCGAGGCCGGGCCGCGTCACCGTGACCGTGTGCGGGCCGACCGCCGCACTCGCCGCGATGTTCAGCATCGCCTTGGCGTGGGCGAGGTAGTCGTCTCCCACCACCGGCGCGAACGAGACCACCTCGATGCCGGGCCCGAAATCGAGCTTGGTGGCCAGCTGGAAGTAGTCGGCCGGCCAGGGCGACGGCCGCGCGATCGTGACGGCCAGGCCATGCTGGGCGACGCGTCCCGAGGCGGGATTGATCTGGAGCACGTCGTGGACGTTGCGGGCGACGATCGTGAAGCCGTTGGCCAGGGTCGCGAGTTCACTGCCCGTGGTGAGATTGATCTTCCGTGGCCCAGGGGCGGCGTCGCCGGCGATCTTGAGCGTCGCCAGGACCTTGGTGGGCGAGGCCACGTCGACGTCGGTCGGGCTGCCAGGCAGCCACGGATTGCCGGACACGTGGAAATCCTGTTTGAGCACCGTGACGCCCGGTCCGAGATCGAGCGCCGTCCGGCCCTGGACGAAGTGCGCGCCGGGCGCCTCGAAGGTGACGACGAGCTGGTCGCTCCACTGCTGGCCGGAGTTCGGCGTCACGCTCGTGATGGCCAGGGGCAGGGAGAGCGGAATCGGTGTCGTAGAGGTGGTCAGGACCACATCGGGCACGCGCTCGATGCGCAGCCAGGCGTCGTAATTGCCGCGCATGTTCGGTCCCTTCTCCTCGAAATGGAGCGGAATCACGCCCGCGGGCAGGCCGGGCCCATACGACCGGAGGCCGTTGAGCGCCGCCTCCGCCGCCTCGCGCGTGACGACGACCTCCGCGTTCGGGAACAGCGCGGTGTCCTGCGAGACGAACTGGAGCCCGATCGGATGATCGAACTTGAGGCACGTCAGGGTCGCTTCCAGATCCGCGTTCCCCACGCAGAATTCCTCGGGGCCGGCGAACGGGATGGGCGTCAGGTCGCCGGCGCTGACACGGGTGCGCAGCGTCTCCTGGTTGGCGTAGGGACCGAGGTTTTGCGGGGTCCAGAGTGCGATGGTGTTTTGCTTGGCCCACGTGTTCGAGTCGAAGCTGGCATTTTCACCATTCACCGATTTCCAGAGCGCCGGGATGATCACGACCGCGTCCTTGCCGTTCGTGAGCTGGCCCTGCCAGAGCAGCAACGGAAACGAATTGGGCACGGGAGCGGCGGTCGTGGTGGACGGATCCTGGCCGGTCGGAAAGACGTCGCCGTTCACGAGGCCGCCCGCCCCCGTGGCGGTTCCCGCCTTCACCTTGTCGGATCCTGCGGGCGGAACGATGAACGCGCTCGTGGTAAAGTTGAGCGTCGGCGGCGGAACGTAGCCATGGACCGCGGTCTTGACCAGGGTCGAGCTGGCCACCGTCAACGGATCGGCCGCAGTCGGTGCGTTGCGGGTGGCCACGTGCACGTGCACCCCGGCGTAAACGTCGTCGCCGGTGCCGTTCGGGTTGAGCAGGTCATGAAACGTCTCCTGGTTCACCCGAAAGCCATTCAGGATGATCCGATAGGACCCGCTGGTGGCCGCCGCCGGCGGCGGTCCGACCGTGACGGCGGTGCCCGGCAACCGCGTGAAGTTCCACGTGCATTTCGCGTCCGGCGGCTGGCTGGAGGTCAGGGCCGCGTTGAGCGTCGGCGGGGAGAACGGCCGTGAGCCGATCACGTTGGTTTTCGCCGGGTCGTCGTCGATCCAGCCGAAGTTCCATTGCTCGGCCGCGTAGGCAAACGGCGTGGGCTGGTAGGTGCCGAGCGCGCTGAAGACCTGGGTGCCCGCGACCGCGCCGGGGACGACCACCGTCGCATCCCACTGGTGAAAGGTGATCCGCTGGTCCGACCCGCGGACGAAGATGGCGACGTAAACATCCTTCTCCGTGTCGATGTGCCATGCCTCCGTCGTCACGGTCGCGTTGAAATCCGAACCGGCCACCTTGCGGGAGTTGCCTTGTCCCGTGTATTTCCACTTCGCGGGATAGAGCGGGATGGCGCCCGACCACTTCACTCCCGCCGAGTCCCCGGTCAGCGTCCAGGTCTGCGTCTCGTGGCGCGAATACCCCGCGATCTCAAGGTCGACTGAGCACACCACCGAGCCCGTCCACGCGTCGGCGTGCTTGGCGGGCGGCGGCGTGTCGACGGCGGACAGCCCGTTCGCGCCGAGGAGGCCGGCGGCGAGGAAAAGGACCTGGGCCGCCGGCAGCGGCGCCCGATGGGTCGGGGCGGGTTTCACGGGTCCGCTAGAATTTGCGTTGGTACGCGACCCCATCGAGCTGGAGTGTGTTTGGGTCAGTCACCGTGGCCGTGATTTCGTCCTGATTGGGGCCGCCCATCCGGATGTAGAGCTGGTTGCCGCGGACGGCGAACCGGCCGGCGTTGCCCGGATCCATGCGCTCGGCGCCGGCGAAATCGAACTGGCGGGCCGCGGCCTCGGAGCCGCCCGGCGGAAAATCGTAGCAGCGGTAGACGCGGCCGTCGGCGGCGAGCAGGTAGAAATGCAGCGCCGTCTGCGAGCTGAGGTACCCGGCGCCGAGCATCAGGTTCGAGACCGTTTTCTGCTTCATGCCCTGGAACAGGCCCGCGAGCGCCGCCCCCTGCGGTCCGGGTCCGTTCGCCAGCGAGGGCGGCGCCGCCTTCCGGCCCACGTGAATCGAGTTGAGCAGCTGGACCGCGGACGCGAAGCCCTTTTGGTAGGCAAACGCCGTGGGGGCGATCATGTCCACGAGGGCCGCCCAGTGGCCGGAGACGAGCAAAAGCCGGAAATGCTCCTGTTGCCGGGCGTCGAGGAAATTCGCGCCGATCGCGGCGTCCGCGCCGGGGGTCGTGAAGTTGGTGAACCGCGGCGGGCCCGCCACGCCCTCCTCCTGGTACATGACGCCAATCCAGTCGCGCAGCAGGCTCTGCTGAAACGCCGCGCGGATGTCGCCCTGGGATTCCCGAAACGGATAGACGCAAAGCGTGAAGTTAATGTCGCTGCCCTGGTACTCGGCGTAGGCATTGCCGCCGGTGCCGCCGCGGAAGAAGTTGGGCGGATCGGCATATTCGAGCACGGGCATGGTGTCGCCGCTGTCAGCGCCAGCGCCCGGATTGGGGCCGGTCGAGGCGAGGGCGGGCGCCGGCGGGGCCGTCGCTCCCGGGCCCGCGGTGGCGGAGGCCGCCGGCGCGCCGGGGGCCGCGGGCGCGGCTCCCGGAACCTGGACGGCCAGCACGGCGGCGTTGGCGGCCAGGGCATCGTTGCGAAACAGGTCGTCGCGGGCCGTCACGAACACCACGGCCTGGGCCCGGCTCCCCCAGCGGGCCGTGTACACCACGGCGCGCACGGTGCCTCCCTTCGGCATCTGGTAATGCGCCTCCGTGGCCAGGAATCCGCCGGCGACGCCATGGTGGGCCGGCTCGAGCAGGCGGCCCTGGCCAAGCGCGGCGGCGAGGGTCTGGCTGTGGAACTGCTCGGCGGTGCCGTCGAACGCCACCGCAGGAAAGATCCCGAGCACCGCCTTGTCCGTGCTGGGGGCGTCTGGTGGCTTGGCGTAGGTGGCCCCGCTCTTCGGATCGCGCTGCACCGCCCAGCCCGGCGGGGCCTCGATGGTGAGTTCCGCGGGCAGGTCGGCTCCGGGTGCCGAGGGCTCGAAAGTGCCGGGCGGCGGTGGGGGTGAGTCCATGGAGGTGGCGGGTGGCGCGGCGAGGTCATTGCCGTCGGCCACCGGCGTCTGCCCGGCGGCCGTATCCGCCACCCCAGGCCCCACCGCCTGCGTGATCGCTCGATCGGCGATCGGGGCATTCTTGGCGAACACCGCCGGGCTGGTCGCAAAAAAGACAAACGCCTGCGCCCGGGTTGCCCAGCGGGCCGAGTACACGACCTGGCGCTGCTCGGTGCCCGCGGCATCCACCAGATGGGTCGTCGAGACCAGCAGACCCCCTTCGGTGGTGTTTCGATCCGGCTCGAGCAGCCGGGCGTCACGCTCCGCGAATCTCAGGGCCGCCGCATGCCACTCCTCGGCGGTGCCCGCGAAATCCTGCGCCGGCATGACCACGAGCTCCGCATCGCTGCTGTGGCTCGTCACCTGGGCCTCCGGCGGTCGCATGAAGATTACTTTGCTCGCCGGATCGATCTTCTGCGTCCAGCCGGCCGGGAGGGTGACGACCAGTTCCGAGGGCGCCTGCCCTGAAGCATCGTTGCCAGCGGCGGTCGCGGTCGGCGTGTCGGATGCCTCGGCGGCCACGGCAAGCGCAGCCACAAACGGCATGACGGCGAGGCATCGCGCGATCACGGGGGTAAGACCGATTCGGGATTGAGGAGCAGTGCAGCGAACGAACCGGCGGAAACGTGCCGCAGGAGTCGGGAGCCGTCAATTCGGACATCACGAAAGCCGCCGGCCGGGATGGCACCCATGCATCACGTGCATAGGGCATCGGCCCCGGCGGCGGCTGGTCGGTCCAGCGAGCCGAACGACCACTCATCGATCCGGGCGGCCGGTGTCCGAAAAGGGGGCGCGACGGCGGCGGGATTGCGCCAGAACCGCCTCCGCGTCGCATGGCGCGGCGCATCCAACATTCAACCAGGAGATAGCCGTGTACAAGATCATGACAGGTTCATTGCTGGCCGCGCTGGCGCTGGCGGCCGGCATCGTTTCGGCCCGCGCCGGGGAGCCCGGCAAATCGGAGGGCTGTCCGACCGCCGGAAAAGAGGGCGACTGCAAGCTGCTCAAGGGCGTCGTCAACCTGAACGACAACGACCTCCGCTTCGGCCGCAAGGGCGGCGGCGTGGTGTTCGTCGACCCGACCACGGGGCCGGAGGCGGCCGCGGCGAAGACCAAGCTCGTGAAGCCGGACCTCATCCTCATCACCCATCCCCACAGCGATCACTTCCAGCCGGCGGTGCTGAAGGCCTACCTCCAGGCCAACCCGCAGGCGGTGCTCGCGGGCCCGGCCGAGGTGGTGAAGCTCGCGCAGGAAAACGGCCTCACCGGCATGCAGACCGTCGCGCCCGGCCAGACCTACACGCTCGCGGGGTTCGAGTTCAGCACCGTGCCGGCGTATTTCGAGGCCAAGGACTGGAATCATCCGCAGGCCGGCGGCTGGGTCGGCTATGTCCTGCCGCTGAACGGGGTGCGCTATTACGTGACCGGCGACACGCAGCCGGTGCCGGAGATGGCCGCGGCGAAGCCCGATGTGATCCTCGCGCTGCTGACCGGTTGCGGCGGAAACACCGCGCAGGCGCTCAAGATGGCCAAGGTGAGCGGCGCGCGCCTGGTCGTGCCCGTGCATCACGGCGGCCAGGTCGAAACGATCAAGAAGTTCATCGCCCAGCTCCCGGCCGGGGTGCAGACGGCGTACTTCCTCGACGGGAAGCCGCAGACGGCGATGTGAGGGAAAGGGGAAACGCTTAACGCTCAACGTTAAACGCCCAACGCTCAAGGGACGGAGGGCGGGGAAGCGACAGGTTTGAACCCCCAAGGCATATCGGCATCGGATGACGAATCGCGAACGCCTCCGCCCACTCCCTGTCGGCGCGACCCCGATCGGCCGGACCTTCCCCGCGGGGGCGGGGAAGGCCTCGGCATGTTGTCGACCTGGCTCGAGCCGCTGCTCCGGCCGGAGACGGCGGTTCGAAATTGTAGGGCCGGCGCTGGCCGCCGGGCCGGTGCGGGTTTGAAAGGTACGGCGCGTTAGGGATAACGCGCCCTACCGCCGAATCCCGGGCAACGCGACGGGGGCGTCGCGTCCCCAGATGAAGTGAGGCGCTCGGACGCTCGCCCAGCCAATGCCTCACACCCCAAACCGCGCGCGGAAACGGCGGGCCAGGCGGCGGCTCATGGTGAACGGCTCGGGGCGGTGCTGGAGGTAGACTTGGTAGGAGCTGTTGAACCACGGCTCGAACCGTTCCACGCGCTCGCAGTTGATGATCACGGAGCGCTGGATCCGGCAGAACTGCCGCTCGGGGAGGATCGCCTCCCATTCCTTGAGCGATTTCAGCACCAGCCCGATCGGGCCGGCGGTGCCCACCA
>JBAIXJ010000061.1:0-1808 GCA_037916645.1 Opitutales bacterium
TCGCGGCGGCGCCGGCGGTGGCCGTGGCGGTAAACGTTGCGGACGCCTGGCCCGCGACGGCGGCCGTGGCCGTCACGGCGCCCGCGGTCCCCGGCATCGTCCACGTCGCCTGCGCCTGGCCGTTGCCGTCGGTGGTGCTGCTCGCCGGTGTGATCGAGCCGCCGTTCGCCCCGGTCGTCCACGACACGCTCGCGCCCTGGACCGCGGCGCCGCTGGGCGAGTGCAGCTGCACCACCAGCGGCTGGGGCAGCGCGGTGCCGACCGGAGCGGATTGTCCGTCCCCGCCGGTCTTGGTGAGCGTGCTGCCGTCGAGGCTGGTCCCGGCGCTGAAGGTGACCGGCGCAATCCCGGAATGGCTCGCGGTCGCGGAGAACGAGCCGGCCTGCGTGCCGAGCACCCAGGCGGCGCGCGCCACGCCGTTGCCGTCGGTCTGGTCCTGGCGCGGCGAGATGCTGCCGCTGCTGGTGGACCAGGTGATCGTCGCGCCGGGCACGGGATTGCCGTACTGATCCACCAGCTTCACCGCCAGTGAATCCGGCACGGCTCCGCCGGGAGCGGCGCTCTGGTTGTCGCCGGCGGCTTTCTGCATCGCGGAGGGATTACCGGCGTCCGCCGTCGCGGTGACCGTCACCGAAACCGGCGAGGAGCCGCCGCTGCTGACCTGGAGCGCTTCGCTGTCCGCCGCGGCAGTGCCGAGCGTCCAGTGGGTGAGCGCAATCCCGCTGTCGTTGGTCGTCGCGGTGGCGGAATCAACACTCCCGCCGCCCGCAGCCACCGCGAACGCGATCGTCTGCCCGGGCAACGGCCGGCCGCCGGCGTCGAGCGCCTGCACCTCGATCGGCTGGGGAAGCACCTGCCCCACCGGGCCGCTCTGGTGATCGCCGGCCACGGTGGCGAGCGACGCCACCGTCGACTTGCCCGGCGGCGTGACGAAATCGCACGCGACGGCGAGCCCCGCTACGATGGCGACGCATGCACGGCTCAACGGCTTGGACTGCCGGGTGATGGCGCACCCCCCTTCTGCGCACCGGCCAGCGATGCACGAGCCGTGCCGCCTGACGCAGGCGCCCGCTGTCCGGAACATTCCGCATGCACGCACGGATTTGGTGCGCGCGCCCGGTTTGACGCACCCGGCCCGGGCGCGCATCATCGATCCGTGACGATCAGCCGCCGCGGGTTCCTCGCCGGCGCTGCCGGCATGCTCGCGGCGCGGCCCCGGCCCATTGCCGTGACCTCCCCGAGCCGGCCGCGACCCTCGGCCGCGCAGCTGCGCTGGCAGCGCGAGGAGCTGGCGCTGTTCTGCCATTTCGGAGTGAACACGTTCACCGACCGCGAGTGGGGCGACGGCCACGAGGATCCGGCCATCTTCAATCCCGCCGCACTCGATTGCCGGCAGTGGGCGCGCGCCGCCCGCGCGGCCGGCTTCCGCACCATGATCCTCACGGCCAAGCATCACGACGGCTTCTGCCTGTGGCCCTCGGCCGTGACCCGGCACAGCGTCGCCGCCAGCCCGTGGCGCGGCGGCCAGGGCGACGTGGTCCGCGCATTCGTCGACGCCTGCCGCGCCGAGCAGTTAGGCGCGGGGCTGTACCTGTCGCCGTGGGACCGCAACGCCGAGAGCTACGGGGACAGCCCGCGCTACAATGACTTCTACGTCGCGCAGCTCACCGAGCTGCTCACCCGCTACGGCCCGCTGGTGGAGGTCTGGTTCGACGGCGCCAACGGCGAGGGCCCCAACGGCCGCCGCCAGGCCTACGACTGGCCGCGCGTCTTCGGCACGGTCAAACGGCTTCAGCCTGACGCGGTGA
>JBAIXJ010000062.1:0-1508 GCA_037916645.1 Opitutales bacterium
CCGGCTTCGATTCGACCACCCCGACGACCTGCACGTCCGCGCGGGCCAGCGCGTCCGCCAGGAAGCCGTCGACGTGCCCGTGATCGAGTCCGACGATGGCGAGCCGGAACGCCGGCGCGGGCTCCGCCGCCGCGAGGGTGGCGAGGACGGGCAGAACCAGACTCAATCGAAGCGCGCGGAAACGCATCCTGGTGTCGATCGAGAGCCATCGGCGTGGCGCCGTCAAGGCGCCGTCGGCGGCAGCGGCACGGCCCCGGTGAAGGCGAATCACGCCGGCTTCTTGTCCGGCCGGCGGAGGTCGAGGACGGCGCGATACTGGATCCACAGCGCCACCAGCACGGCGAGACCGGGAACAAAATGCGTCGGCGACAGGCTCGCGGAATGCCGCGCCAGGGCCAGCGCGGCCCAGAGCCACAGCAGCAGGTTCGCGGCGGCCAGGGCGACGGTGAGCTTCTTTCTGGTTCTGATCTCGGGGCTCATGCTTCCGGAAAAGTCGCACCCATCGGGCCGGGAACGGAGGGAACGCGGGTCCCCGCCGGGGGCGAATCGGGGCGATTGGATCACCCGGAATTTTCTCGTGCAATGGCGAAACTTGCTGAGTCGGGTCAAAAAAGATGAAATCAGGTTTGCGAACCGGTCCGATAAGCCCGGCGGTTGGCATGCGATCGCGGCCGGAGGTTCGGCCGCCCCGCGGCGGTCCCGGCGGACGCGCTCAGGTTCGCTCGCGCGCGTAAACCGAGATTGCGCCGCTCTTCTTTTCCTCGATCACGATCCGCCCGCACTTCGGGCACCGCAGCAAGATGTCGCTGGAACGGAGGATGCGATCGACGGCGTCGCTGGCCGGCAGCTGTTCATCGACGCGGTCCAGCACCGCGTCCTCGACGACCACGCACACTCCCGCCCCGGCAAACAAGTTCCGGTGGAGAGGGTTGCCGCAGGGGCAGGTGATCCAGGAACTCATGGGTCGCTCCGCTGCCTGTAGCCTGCCCGGCCGGCCCGCGGCCGGCGATCCGAAAACCGGCGGGTTCCAGGCGTGGGCCGCCGGCAATGGCCGGAGTCGTGGTTCACAGGTTCCGGAGCTCCCGCAGGAGCTTCTGGCGTTCGGCATGGGTGACGCGTTGCAGCAGTGTCAGCAAACCCACGGCGAGGGCCACGGCCCCGATCGCGGCAGCGGTCAGGCCCACCGCTGCCGGGCGGTGACCCACCAGCACGGCTGCGCAGCCGACGCCAAACGTCGCCGCCACCGGCGGGAGACTCAGCTTGGAGATCCGGCCGTCGATGCGGCATCCCCCGTCGGTGCGGGCCACGGTCCCGCGAAACACGGCCGGCCACGGACTGCCGAAGGCGGGCCGGCGCCAGTAGACCGCGATGCGACCATGGCGCACCGAGCCTTTCAGCCCTTCGCGCGCGAAGCTGCGGGGAAACGGTACGATCTTCTGCCGGATTCTCTCCTCCGCCTCCTCCGGACCGAAAGGATGGCTGATCGGCAGGCAGGCCTCGCCCGGCCA
>JBAIXJ010000063.1:0-6896 GCA_037916645.1 Opitutales bacterium
TCGGCCTTGCCGTGGATGATCACGGTGTAGCCCTCCCGGCCGAATTCCCGGGCGGCCTTCCAGACCTTCTCCACCAGCATGCAGGTGGCATCGTACTGGGCGACGCGGATGCCCCGCCGGACGAGACGCTTCTTGTCCTCGTCGGTGGCGCCGAAGGCCGGGATGATGACGACGTCCTCGCTCGTCAGGGTGTCCCACAGGAGCGGCTCCGCGTCGCCGGGGTCCGCGAGCCGGCCGCCCGCCGTGAAGGGGCGGCCCTTGTCGGTCTGCAGGAAGCGCAGGCCGCGTCGCACGAGGTCGTCGTTGACGAACGGATTGTGGATCAGCTCGCTGAGCATGAACACGCGGCGGCCGGGGTTCTCGGCCAGCGTCTCATAGGCGCGCTCGATGGCGTTCTTCACGCCCAGGCAGAACCCGAAATGGCTGGGGATGACGTAGCGCACCGGGCCGAAGTCCAGCAGCGCCGGCTGCGCCGCCGACCGCTCGTTGGTGCGGCTGAGCGCCTTGATGGCCTCGCAGAGCCGGCTCTGGTATAGGGCGCGGGCGGCCTCATCCTGCGCGTAGATCCCCCGGTTGCGCTCCTTTTCCACGCGGAACCGGTAGATGTACTCGTCGTCGCCGAGATGCAGGTAGGGGATCTCGATCAGGTGCGGTTCGAGCCCGTCGAGCACGGCCGCGAGCGTGGGGGCGAGGTTGGCCCGTTCCGCCGCGAGGGCGTCCAGGGAGCGGAACCCGACCTCGCTGTCCGCGGGCTCGCCCTCGACCTGCGTGAAGGCCACGCGGCAGCGCACCGCGCCCGCTACCGCGGTGAAATACTCCGCCGGCGGCGTGTGCCGGGGGAAATGGGCTTCCAGCCGCTGCCGCGCCACCGCGGCATCGGGCCCGACGAAGGCCAGCCCCCAGCGGTTGCCGGCGCGGCGGACGGCGAGCCGGCTGCCCGGGTCGAAAGCCAGGATCGTCATCAGTCCGGCCTCGGGGCCGGAGGCGCTGGGCGGGGGCGGAGACATGCAGCTGCAACCAACACCGCCCTCCGGGCGGGGTCAAGCGGGCCGGCGGCGGCGTCTTTTTCCGGAAACGTCGCGGCGTTTCTCCTGTCGGCGATAGGAGTGGCGCCGGCCGCGACGTCGCCGGTTTGCTTTCGTTGCGGTGGCCGCCAAGCTAGTCCTTCCCATCCCGAGCATGATTATTCCAGCCAGGCGCAGCGCCCTGGTCGCGGCGGCGAGCATCGTGTGCCTCGCCGGCGGCTGCACGACCACGCGCCCGGCCCGCGGGGGCCCGGACGCCGAGGCCGGGTCGCTGCGCGAGACGGGGACGGTGCTGGCGCTCGTGCGCCAGGGGGGCTGGAAGGAGGTGATGGACCTCCTGCCGGTCCTGGACAAGGAGGCGGGGGACCAGTTTCCTGGGGTGACGGCGCTGGCCGGCGATATTCGGGCGGTGGCGGCGACGAGCCGGTCGAGGGACGGGGTGCCGGTCTTCGATCCCGCACGCCTGGTTGACCACAATCCGAATTTCTGGCGGGCCTTCTACGAGATCGCGCCCGGTGATCCGTTGATGGCGTTGTTGCACACCAGCCTGTTGCTGGCGGCGGGTGAGGCGGCCCGCGCCGACATCGTCGCCACGCTGGCGATCAACTACGGCCGGATGGATCTGGAGTACCGGAAGGACCTGGTCCGGCTGGATGCCTCCGCGCAGCTTCTCCTGCAGGGCGTGCCGAGTGGCGCCCCGGACCTGGCGCATGTCCGGCGGCCGGCGCAGTTCTCCGCCTTGGGGGAGCGGGCGCGCGCCATGCTCGCCGTCTGGCCGCGGAACCCGACGGCCCTGGCCGACCTGATGGTCGCCCAATGGGGCCTGGCCGGGCGCCCGCATGGCATCGGGGAAGGGACCGAGCCGGGGAGGACGCTGGCCGACCTGCGCCGCGCGGATCCTTTCTTCGCCGTGGATCCGGTGGTCGTCGGAACGGAGAACGCCGCGGTGACCGAGGCGCGGCGGCTGTGGCTGCGGGTCAATGAGACCGAGGCGATCGGCGACGACCAATTGCTGCGCCGGTTTTCCGAGGCGGCGCAGCGGGCGGGGGCGGACGAGATCGCGCTCGTGGCGCGCAGCCTGCTGAACGGCTGGAACACGGGCCTGCCGCCGCTGGATGAGGATTTCGTGCACCGCAGCGTGGCGCGCCTGCTCGGGGAGAAGACCGCCGGCGCCCTTTGCGCGGACGCATTCTCGGAGGACCGGGAATGGATCGGCCTCGGGTCGGCGACGGACGCGCCCTCGGCCGATTTCGGCGGGGAATTTGTCCATCCCCAGCTGGAACAGCGACTGCTGGTGGAGATTGCCGAGACCTCGTACTGGATCGAGTCCGGACTGTTGCAGGGGACGGACCTGGCCGACTGCTACGCGCAGCGCGGCGAGGCGTGGGCCGAGATGCGCCGGGCGGCCGATGCCGAATCGGACCTGCGCCACGCGCTGGAGCTCAATCCGAAGGACAACCAGCTCAATTACAGCCTGGCCGTCATCCTGAGCGACGCGGGTGATTTCCAGGCGGCGGACGCGATGTTTGCGACGGCGCAAAAACAGGCGGCGCCGGATGCCGCGGAGATGCAGGATATCGGCAACCACCTGTTCAAGCAGGGGCGGTTTGCCGAGGCCGAGGCCGCGTACGCCCAGGCCGCCCAGCTCGACTCGAGCTTTGCCTACGCCTGGCTCATGCGTGATCTGGCCCGGTGTCGGCAGGGGAAGCCGCCCGGCGCCCGGTCCGATCCCCGGCTCGAGAAGCACGATCCCTGGGGCGGCAGCCTCCTGGGTTTCGTCGCGGGCCGGATCGACCAAAAAACGCTCTTCAGCCGGCTCGAGTCGCAGGGCGGGCTGCGCTATTCCGAGGAGGAATGCGAGCTCTACTTCGTGCTCGCCGAACTCGCCCTGTCCCGGGGCGACGTGGCGGAGGCCCGACGCGACCTTCACAGCTGCATGGGCACCGGCATCACCGATTTCGTCGAATACACGATGGCCTGGCACGAACTGAAGCGGCTCGACGCCGCCAACCCGCCGCCGCCGTCACCGAAGTCCCGGGGCGGCGACTCGATGGACGACGAGCCGGTCTGACGGCGCCGGTTCAGTCGGTGCGGAGGCCGTCAATCGGGTCCGGAGGCGTCAGCCGGCCCTCGCGGACGGATCGGTGACGCCGACCGAATGGCGGAGTCCTTGGTTCGGCCTTGTGCCCGGTGGGACGAAATCCCAAGCTGGCCGAAATCCCGGCTTTCAACGAGCAACACGCGCTTCATTGTCAACCCGCGCTCAGGAGGGATCCGCCGTCACCCGGAGGTGGTGCCTGCGATTCGCGCCTTTATCGACCGGCACCGCCTCGATGCCGAGGTGATCTGCACCAACCGGCCCGGCGAGGCCACCGATCTCGCCCGGGCGGCGGTCGCCGGTGGCTGCGAACGCGTCGTCGCAGTGGGAGGCGACGGGACGATGAACGAAATTGGCCGGGCGCTCGTCCGCACGCCTGTCACGCTGGCCCTGGTGCCCTGCGGATCGGGCAACGGGCTCGCCCGGCACCTCGGCGTGCCGCTGCGGCCCGCGGGGGCGCTCGGGCTGCTGGCGGATGCCCCGGCCCGGGTCGTGGCGATCGACACCGGCCGGGCGAACGGGCATCCCTTTTTCAATGCCATGGGCGTCGGCTTCGACGCCGAGATCAGCTGGCGATTCAACCAGCTGGACCGCCGGGGCCTGGCAGGCTATCTCCGCACTGGGGTGGGTCTCTTTGCGCACTATCGCGGGCTGGCCGTCAAGATCGGGGACGGCGACGGCCGGCGGCTGGCGATGCACGCGTACGTCGCCGTCGTGGCCAACTCGGAGCAGTATGGCAACCACGCCCGGATCGCGCCGGGAGCGCGGGTCGACGACGGGCAGCTTGACCTCGTGGTCGTGCCGCCGCCCGGGGTGATCGGGGCCCTGGCGTTGGTGACGCGCCTGTTCCTGGGCCGTTTTGACCGGAGTCCGCGGGTGTGCCGCCTGCGCAGCGCCCGTTTTGTCATCGAGCGCCCGGCGCCCGGCTGGATGCATACCGACGGCGAACCGCTCGAGACCGACGCCAAAGTGGAGGTCGAAGTGCTGCCCCGCAGCCTGCGCCTGCTGGTGCCCGCCTCCTTCGTCCCGGAGGACGCCCCGGGGGCGGCGCCGGGGGGTCTCCGCCCGCCCCGGACCGACATCTAGGCCCCATGAACCCCGGATTTCCCGCAGCCCGAAGGCCGGTCCCGGCCGGCGCCGGCGGGGAGGGGACCCCCCGCCCCCCGGCAAATCGCACGCTTCATACCACTTGCATCGGCGGCTGAACACCGTTTCGATGGCGCCCCCAATGTTGCAGGATCCCGACACCATTCGCGACCGAATCAGCCGCTACACCGCTCCGGCGGAGGTCAAACGCCTGGGGCTCTATCCTTACTTCCGGCCGCTTTCCTCCGGCCAGGACCCGGAGGTGCTCATGGACGGCCACAAGCTGCTGATGTTCGGATCGAACAACTACCTGGGCTTGAGCACCCATCCCAAGGTGAAGGAGGCGGCGATGGCCGCCATCGCCAAGTACGGCACCGGCTGCGCGGGCTCGCGCTTCCTCAACGGCACGCTGGACATCCATCTGGCGTGCGAGGAGAAGCTGGCGCGCTTTGTCGGCAAGGAGTCGGCGCTCGTGTACTCCACCGGCTTCCAGGTCAACCTGGGCGTGCTGCCGACTCTGGCCGGGCGCAGCGATTATCTGGTCCTGGACAAACTCGACCACGCGAGCATCGTGGACGGCGCGCGCATGAGCTTCGGCCGCGTGATCCGGTACCGGCACAATGACATGCAGAGCCTGGAGGAGGTGCTGAAGTCGCTGCCCCCCGAGAAGAGCAAGCTGATCGCGGTGGACGGCGTGTTCAGCATGGATGGCGACCTGGCCGAGCTGCCGACGATCGTGTCCCTGGCGGATGCCCACAACGGCGTGGTGATGGTGGACGACGCCCACGGCATCGGCGTCATCGGTCCGGAGGGCAGGGGAACGGCGGCCCATTTCGGGCTGGTCGACCGGGTCGACCTCACGATGGGCACGTTCAGCAAGTCGCTGGCCTCGGTGGGGGGATTCATCGCCTCGGATGCCGAGACGATCGAGTACCTCAAGCATCAGTCCCGCCCGCTCATCTTCAGCGCGAGCATTCCGCCGGCCAACGTCGCCACGGTCATGGCGGCGCTCGACATCATCCTGGCCGAACCGCAGCGCGTCCAGCAGCTGTGGGACAATGCCAACCGCCTGTCGGCCGGCCTGAAGTCGCTGGGCTTCAATCTCGGGCGCAGCTGCACGCCCATCCTGCCGGTGTTCGTCGGCGACGACCGCGTGTGCTTCAAGTTCTGCCGCCTGCTGCAGGACGAGGGCGTGTTTGTGAACCCGGTGGTGGTGCCGGCGGTCGAGCCGGGCAACGCGCTGCTGCGCGTGAGCCTGATGGCGACGCACACCTTCGCCCAAATCGATGCGGCGCTGGACAAGTTCGCGAAGGTGGGCCGGCAGACCGGCGTCATTTCCTGATCATGGCCGTGCGGATCATCGAGGTCGGGGACCCGCGCGGCAAAGACCGCTTCATCGACGTACCCTGGCGGATCTACCCCGGCCGCTACCCGCACTGGGTGCCGCCGCTGCGCATCGAGCGGCGCGACTTCCTGAATCCGGCGAAGAACCCGTTCTTCGAGCACGCGGAGGTCAAGCTGTTCCTCGCCGTGGACGAGCGGGGCGAGGCCTGCGGGCGGATCGCCGGGATCATCAACCGGAACCACAACTCCACCTACCACGACAAGACGGGGTTCTTCGGCCTGTTTGAGTGCCCGGAGGACGACGCCGTGGCCGGCGCCCTGTTCGAGGCCGCCGCCGGTTTCCTCAAGGCCGGGGGCATGGAGGTCATGCGCGGCCCGATGAACATGTGCATCAACGACGACATCGGCCTCCTGGTCGACGGATTCGACCGGCCGCCGATGATCATGATGCCCTACAACCCGCCGTACTACGAGCGGCTGGTCACGGGGCACGGCTTCGAGCCGGTGATGACGCTCCTCGCGCATTATGCCCCCACCGGCAACGGTGAGCCGCCGCCGTACTTGGAGCGCGGCGTGCGCCTGGCCCGGAAGAAGTACGGGTTCACCGTCCGCAAGGTGAACATGAAGGACTATGACGGCGAGGTGCGGCGCATCCAGAAGGTGTATGCCTCGGCTTGGGCGGAGAACTGGGGCGCCGTGGCCATGACCGACAAGGAGTTCATGCATCTGGCGAAGGACCTGAAGATGGTGGTGGATCCCGACCTGTGCCTGATCGCGGAGGTGAACGGCCAGCTTGCGGGTTTTTCGCTCTCTTTGCCCGACATCAACCAGGCCCTGATCCATCTCAACGGCCGGCTCCTGCCGTTCGGGATCCTGCGCCTGCTCTGGCACAAGCGCCGGGTCAACGACGTCCGGGTCATCACCATGGGGGTGCTCAAGGAATTCCGGCACATGGGCATCGACGCCTGTTTCTACGCCGAGACGCACCGTACGGCTTGGGCCAAGGGCATGCGCGGGGGGGAAGCCTCGTGGATCCTTGAGACCAACACGGTGATGAACCGCGCCCTCGAAAAGATGGGATTCAAGGTCACCAAGACCTATCGTTTGTACGATCGACCATTGCGGTGATCGGATGCGCGCCGCGGCACGATGGCCCGCCCTTCCAGCACGATTTTGGTTACCGGTGCCTCCGGCTTCGTCGGGTACCATGTGGTGGCGGCCCTGCACGCCGCCGGCTTTGGCGTGCGCTGTCTGGTGCGCCCGAGCAGCCGGCGGCAGTTCCTCGACGAATTCGCTCCCGAGATGGTCGTGGGGGATGTGACCCGGCCCGAGACACTTCCGCC
>JBAIXJ010000064.1:0-2526 GCA_037916645.1 Opitutales bacterium
AACCTCGGCACGATTGCCCACTCCGGGTCGCGGGCCTTCCTCAAGGCCCTCGGGGAAAACGCAAAGAACGCCCAGCTCATCGGCCAGTTCGGCGTCGGCTTCTACAGTGCGTTCATGGTCGCGAAGCGGGTCCGCGTCTTCACCCATGCGTGGCGCGCCGGCGAGCCGGGCCAGGTGTGGGAGTCCGACGGCGGCGGCCGCTACACGATCGAGGAAAGCGAGGGCCAGCGGCGCGGCTGCAAGATCGTGGTCGAGCTGAAGGACGAGTGCGCGGAGTTCGCCCAGGCGGCGCGAATCGAGGGCATTCTCCGGCGCTATTCGTCGTTCGTGCAGTTCCCGATCAACCTCAACGGCAAGCGCGTCAACACCGTCCAGGCCCTCTGGCTGCGCACCAAGGCCGAGATCAAGGACGAGGAGTACACCGAGTTCTACAAGTTCCAGGCCGACGCCTTCGAGGCCCCGCGCCTGCGCCTGCATTTCAGCGCCGACGCCCCGCTGGCCATCCACGCCCTGTTGTTCGTCCCGGAGGAGAACCCTGAACGCCTCGGGCTGGTCCGCGCCGAGCCGTCCGTGGCGCTGTACTGCCGCAAGATCCTCATCGACGCGGCGCCCAAGAACCTCCTGCCGGAATGGCTGCGCTTCCTCAAGGGCGTGGTCGACAGCGAGGACCTGCCGCTGAACATCTCGCGCGAGACGACGCAGGACCGCGCGCTGATGACCAAGCTCGGCCGCGTGCTCACCCGCCGCTTCCTCAAGTTCCTCGAGGAGGAGGCCAAGGAGCGGCCCGAGGCGTTCAAGGAATTCTACACGCGGTTCCATGTCTACCTGAAGGAGGGCGCGGCGCTCGACGACGCCTACCAGGCCGACTTGCTCAAGCTGCTGCGCTACGAGTCGTCCCTCACCGCCAAGGGCGAGCTCACGAGCCTGGCCGACTACGTTGCGCGGATGAAGGAGGGCCAGAAAGAGATCTATTACCTCGTCGGCCCGCACCGCGCGGCGATCGAGTCCGGCCCGTACCTCGAGGGCTTCCGCGCGCGCAACCTCGAGGTGCTGTTCTGCTACGAGAACGTCGACGAGTACGTGATGACCCACGTGCACAAGTTCGACGACAAGCCGCTCGTCGCCGCGGACCGCTCCGACCTCAAGCTGGAGGAGCTCCCCACCCCGCCGGGGGCCGAGACGCTGAGCGCCGACGAGGCCACGGCGCTGGCCGGCTGGCTCAAGGAGACGCTGGGAGATCGCGTCGCCGCGGTGAAGACCAGCGACCGGCTGGTGGACTCCCCCGCCGTGGCCCTGAACGCCGACCAGTTCATGTCGCCGCACATGCGGCGGCTGATGAAGGCCATGAAGGTCGAGGGCGCCGAGGACACGCCGCCGCGCGTCGAGCTCCAGTTCAATCCCCGGCACGCCGTGATCCGGCACCTCGCCGCGGCCCGGGCGGCGAAGCCGGAGGTCGCCAAGCTCATGGCCGAGCAGGTCCTCGACAACGCGCTGATCGCCGCCGGCCTGCTCGACGACGCGCAGAAGATGGTCGCCCGGATCTACAAGCTGATGGAGAACGTGTGACCGGCGGACGGGCGAGGGTCAGCCGGACTGCGCTCGTTCGGCTTCCCGCCGGGCGCGCAGTTCATCCAGCAGCTTCTTGGCCTCGGCCGGATTGATCCCGTGGGTGACCTGGAGGCCGAATTGGCGTTCCAGGTACTGCTCAAAGGAAATCCATTCGCCCTCGTACTTGATCGTCTTGGACCAGGCGCACGCCGTGACAAAGCGCTGCAGACGGGTGACGCGCCACAGCAGCGCCCCCACCAGCGTGATCAACGTCAATTGCACCGCCACCACACCGATCGCGATGCGCTGGTTTTGCCCGAGGCGTTGGGAGAATGCCCCTTCTCGTTCGGCCAGCAGCCGGTCCTCCTCCCGATTCATCGCCGCCATGACCTGCCGGATGGCGGTCATCTTTGACTGGCCGTAGCCCGAATTGACCAGGGCCACCGCCGCGTCGTGGTTCCCCGCCTTTTCGAAATCAATCCCGCGATTCACATGATCCACTTTGTCTTTGGCCAAACTCTGCAATTGGCCCAAGTGCTCCATCTGCAGCGGTTTTCCCGCGAGGAGCGTCTGCAGTTCAGCCAGCCGGAGCGGGATCCTGGGTTCCGCGGCCTCATGAGGCTCCAGAAAGCTTTCCTGGTGCGTCAGGAGGTAGCCCCGCTGCCCGGTCTCGACGTCCTGCAGGTCGGACATGACGTCGCGGAGCCTCTCCCGCACCTCGTAGGTGCGAACGACCCATCGCGCGGAGCTTCGGGTCGATTCCAGCGCATCGTAGGAGACCCACGCGCTCAGACAGACCAACGCCAGCGGCACACTCAAAGACACGGCAATCAGCCATCGGAAGCGCGCGGAAGTCGGCATAAAGTTGAAGCGGGAAACGAGGACCCTGGACTTGGGCCGGCGACATTAATGCCGCTCCGGTCCGTGACCAGCGCGAAATCCCACGAACCCACTGCTTTCGCCCTATGGGCTTGAGCG
>JBAIXJ010000065.1:0-3172 GCA_037916645.1 Opitutales bacterium
TGGCGCTGCTGCCGAGCGGCTCGATCTTCCAGCCCTGCGCGTCGGCGAATTTCTGATACATGCGGGTGAGCTCCGCCGCGAACAGGGCCGCCTCCTCGCCGCCCGTCCCGGCGCGGATCTCCATCACGGTGTCGCGCGAATCGGTCGGCTCGGGCGGGATCATCGCGGCGAGGATCGCCGCACGCCGTGCGGCGCGCTGCTGCTCGAGCCCGGCCAGCTCCTGGGCGGCCAGCTCGGCGAACGCCGGATCCCGGGCCAGCGCGCGGGCGCCGGCGATCTCCTCGTCCAGTTTCGCGAGGGCGCGGTGGTCGGCCACGAGCTGCGCCAGCTTCTGCTGCTCCCGGGTGGTCTCGGCGGCGCGCCGCGGGTTCGCGTAGAACGACGGCGCCGCCATCTGGGCGTTGAGTTCGTCCAGGCGCCGCGCAAACGGGGCGATGTCCGGGAGAGTATCCATTCGGGTCAGGGAGGCCGGGTCGTGAAGATTTGCGAATTGCACCGGCCGCCGGCCGCGGCATCGTTGCAGTCCGTCACCCGGCGGGGGATCCCGCTACCCGGGAAGACCGGCCATGGCTACGACGCTCTTCACGCATCACATCATCGCCTGCATCTGGGATTTCGACAAGACCCTAATTCCCGGCTACATGCAGGCGCCGCTGTTCAAGCGGTACCACGTCGACGAGCCGACCTTCTGGGCTGAGACGAACAAGCTCGTCGAGAACTACGCCAGGCGCGGCTACCGGATCTCCGGCGAGATCGGCTATCTCAACCACATCCTCACCTACGTGCGGGCCGGCCTCATGCTCAAGCTCAACAACCGGGTCTTCCACGAACTCGGCGCCGAGCTCAGACTCTACCCGGGACTGCCGGAGTTCTTCGCGCACTGCCGGCGCTTCGTCACGGAGAAACCGGAGTACCGGAAGCATGAGCTCGTCCTCGAGCACTACGTGGTGAGCACCGGCATCGCCGAGATGATCCGCGGCAGCGCGGTGGCACCGGCGGTCGACGGCATCTGGGGCTGCGAGTTCGTGGAGAATCCGCTCCAGCCCGGCTTTCTCCAGCAGAAGGAATTCGACCTCGGCGCCGACGCCGAGATCGCGCAGGTCGGCATGATGATCGACAACACCACCAAGACGCGCGCGCTGTTCGAGATCAACAAGGGCACGAACAAGAACCCCGCCCTCGACGTCAACGCCCGGATCCCGCCGGACGACCGGCGCGTGCCGTTTGCCAACATGATCTACGTCGCCGACGGCCCGAGCGACATCCCGTGCTTCTCCCTCGTGAAGGAGCGCGGCGGCAAGGCCTACGGCGTCTACAACCCGGACCGGGCCGACGAATTCAAGCAGAACGACGGGCTCCGGCGGGCCGACCGGATCGACCATTACGGCAAGGCCGACTATCGCGACGGCACCGAGACCTTCAACTGGCTCAAGCTCCAGATCCAGGAAATCGCCGACCGCATCGTCATCGACCGCGAGGCGGCGGTGGCGAAACGCGTGGCGCGTCCGCCGCGCCACCTGAATGCGACGCCCGAGGAGGAGGCGGCGCGGCGCAAAACCAAGCCGCCCAGCCAGACGTATTTTCTGGAGTGACGTTCCTCCCGGAGGAGGTGACGGACGTCCCCGCCCCTAATCGGAGCTGGCCAGCTGCGCCCGGAGCGAACCCACCAGGTTGTTCACCTGTTCCGCGTACCGGTAGGCGGAATCCGGCGCCCGGCCGTTGATGACCTCGTCGAGGCCCGCATTCCACGCGAGCGCGATGTTGAACGGCGTCGGATCAAGACCGCCGCTCTGCAGCCCGCGCTTGAGCCACTCGTAGTGCTTCACGGCCACCTCGTCCGCGTCCTCGCGCTGGACCGCGAGCGCGAACGGCTTCCGGGTGTACATCCGCCAGGTCGCCCGCCGGAACTGATACGGCCCCAATTCGCCGTGCGGGCCGACGCGCGTGCTGTTGTTCGGATTCTCCACCCAGTTGATGGCCTGCAGGGTCATCCAACGATCTGACGCCGCCGCCGTGGCGCTCGCCACGGTCAGGCCGGCCAGAAGGAGGAGGGTGCACTGCAGTCGATGTGATTTCCTCGCCATGTGTTCTCGCTGCGTGGCGGATAAATGTGCCGCGTACAAAAGCTGTAAAGTGGTTTTTGTTCACAACGCCAAATTGGCGCTGGTTTTTACTTTTTACGGTTGGCCGCGGGTAAATTGCAGGGGTGTAGACCCGCGCGGCGAGGGCGGGTTCGTCAATTCGTTCCTTTTTACACCGGCGGTTTCTTTTACGAGGCATGCGCCTCACACGACTGCTCGAGCAACCGCGCGACGAGCGCCGTCCAGCCGGTCTGGTGGCTCGCACCGAGGCCCTGTCCGGTGTCGCCATGAAAGTATTCGTGGAAGAGCAGCAGGTCGTGCCAGTGCGGATCGTTCAAGAAGGCCGGCTCCAGCCCGCAGCACGGGCGGCGCCCGCCGTCGTTGGCGCGGAAGAGCGACACCAGCCGCCGCGCGAGTTCGTGCGCCACCTGCGCGAGATTCAATCGCGTCCCGCTGCCGGTGGGAAACTCGACGGTGAATCCGTCGCCGTAGTAATAGTGATAGCGTTCGAGGGCCTCGATCAGCAGGTAATTCAAGGGAAACCACACCGGTCCGCGCCAGTTGGAATTGCCGCCGAACAGACCGCTGTCCGACTCGCCGGGCACGTATCGCACCTCGTGGTCCATGCCGTCGAGACGCTGCCGGAACGGCCGGTCGAGGTAGCATCTCGAGAGCGAGCGCACGCCGTACGGCGAAAGGAATTCGCGCTCGTCCAGCACCCGCCGGATCACCCGCTCGAGGCGCGCGCGCGACGGGATCGCGAGCAGCAGCCGCCCGGCCGTGCCCCCCGCGCACTCGAGGTAGGAGATCTGCTCCGCGAGATCGCGGCGGTTCTCGAGAAACCACTGGGTCCGCCTCCGGAAACCCGGGAGGCGGGCGAGCCGCGCCTCCTCGATCACCTCCACCGCGAACAACGGGATCAGGCCGACCATCGAGCGCAGGCGCACCGGCCGCGCGGCGCCCTCGATCAGCATCTGGTCGTAATAGAATCCGTCCTCCTCGTCCCACAGCCCCGTGCCGCCGAGGTGGTTCATCGCGTCCGCGATCGCCACGAAGTGCTCGAAGAACTTCGAGGCGATGTCCTCGTACGC
>JBAIXJ010000066.1:0-2049 GCA_037916645.1 Opitutales bacterium
GAGCTGTCCACCCTCGGGCGGGTGGTGCAGTCGATGGGCGCGGCCGCCCGGGCGGCGGGCGTGGAGATTGTCACCGGCGATACGAAGGTCGTCGAACGCGGCAAGGGCGACGGCCTGTACGTGAACACGGCGGGGATCGGCTGGATCGAGCACGGCCTCACGATCGGCCCCCGCGCCGTGCGGGCCGGCGATGCGGTGCTGCTCAGCGGCGACATCGGGCGTCACGGCATGGCCATCCTCGCGCAGCGCGAGGGGCTCGCGTTCGAGTCCGCCATCGAGAGCGACTGCGCTCCGCTCTGGCCGGCGGTCGACGCCTTGTTGCGGGCCGGCGTGGAGGTGCATTGCCTGCGCGACCTCACGCGCGGCGGGCTGGCGACCGCGGTGATCGAGATCGCGGAGACGGCCGGCCTCGCCGTGATGCTGGACGAAAGCGCGGTGCCCGTGTCCGAGCCGGTGCGCGGTGCCTCCGAAATCCTCGGTCTGGATCCACTCTACGTGGCCAACGAGGGCCGCTTCGCCGCATTTGTGCCGGCCGCGCAGGCGGACCTGGCTTTGTCCGTGCTCGCCCGCACGGCGCCCGGCGGGCCGCCGGGGCGCATCGGCGCGGCGCGGGGTGGCCCCGCCGGGGAGGTCACGCTGCGCAGCGTGGTCGGCGTCGACCGCATCCTGGATCGCCTCAGCGGCGAGCAGCTGCCGCGGATCTGTTGAGGCGCAGCGGAGGCCGGCGATGGACGCGGTCATGAATCTCGCGCTCCTCGGCCCCTCGGGGGCCGGCAAGGGCACCCACGCCGCCGCCCTGGGCACGCGCTACCGGCTGCGGCATGTGTCAACCGGCGACCTGCTGCGCCGAAACCTGGCGGCCCGCAACGCGCTCGGCATTCTGGCCGGAAAGTACATGGAGCAGGGCGAACTCGTGCCGGACGAGGTCGTCGACGCGATGATCGAGGAGTGGTGCGGCGCCATCGGCGCGGACCAAGGCATGCTGTTCGACGGCTTTCCCCGGACGGTCCACCAGGCGCGGTTCCTGGACGACCTGCTGGTTCGGCTCGGCCGGAGCCTCGACGCGGTGCTCTACCTGCGGCTCGCCGATGATGAGATCATCGAGCGTCTCGGTGGCCGCCAGATCTGCCGCCAGTGCCAGGCCCCGTATCATGTGCGAGTGAGGCCGCCGCTGCGCCCCGGCGTGTGCGATCTGTGCGGCGGGCCGCTCTACCAGCGGCCGGACGATGTGCCGGAACTGGTGCGGGCGCGGCTGCGGGTATTCCACCGCCACGTCGGCCCGGTGATTGAACATTACGCCAAGGCGGGGCGGTTGCGCATCCTTTCGGGGGCGGGCTCGATGGAGGAGGTGGCCGCCCGGCTGCGCGGCGCGCTGGACGACGCCGCCCGGGGCGCGGGAAGGTTTGCCACCGGCGCCGAGGCGGCCGAGCTGGTGGCGCCGGCGGTCGGCCTGCTGCCGGCGCGGATCGCGCGGCCCAGCGTCGACCTGGTGCTGCTGGGCGGCCCGGGCTCCGGCAAGGGCACGCAGGCCGACGAGCTGAGCCGGCAGCTTGAGCTTCCGCACATCGCGACGGGGGATCTGTTTCGCGAGAACCTCAGGCAAGCCACGCCGCTCGGACAGCTGGCCAAGACCTATATGGATCGCGGCGAGTTGGTGCCCGATGACGTGACGGAGGCGATGGTCGAGGAGCGGCTGGCGCGGACCGATACCCTCCGTGGTTTCATCCTGGACGGCTTCCCCCGCACGTTGCCGCAGGCCGAGGCCCTGATGGAGATGATGGCGAAGCTGCAGCGCCGGATCGCGGGCGTGTTGTGTATCAACGTTTCGGACGACGCAATCGTGGCCCGCCTGTCCGGGCGCCTGATCTGCCGCTCGTGCCAGACCCCGTATCACCGGCAGTTCAACCCGCCCAGGCAGGCGGGCGTCTGCGACCGCTGCGGCGGCGAGCTGTACCAGCGCGACGACGACAATCCCAACACGGTGCGCGCCCGGCTGAAGACCTATCACGAGCAGACCGAGCCGCTGATCGGCTACTACCGGCAGGCCGG
>JBAIXJ010000067.1:0-3710 GCA_037916645.1 Opitutales bacterium
TGGACGCGGGCATCCTCGCCCAGGCCGAAGGTGAGCACCGGCTCCGACTGCGCCATGAAGCCCATGGCCGGCGCCATCGTGCGGATCATGACGCGGCCCGGCGTGACCACCTCGACGCGCGCCCCGCCCGCGTCCGGTTGGCTGCGGGTGGCCACCAGCGCGATCCGGAGCCAGGGGAGCCCGCTGCGCTGGTCATTGCGGAGTACGATCGCCGGCCCGTTGTCCTGGGCGATGATCACGTCGTCGTCGCCGTCGCCGTCCAGATCCGCCACCGCCACGCCGCGCGCCGTCATTGGCGCGGCCCAAGCCCCGGCTTCGCCGGCCGGGAGCGCGGCAGGCATCCAGCCACGGCCGCGGTTCCACTGCAGCTCGGGCACGGCCGCAAAGGCGCGGCCCGCCTCGAACTTGTCCAGATCGGGCTCCGCGCGGCCGTTGCCGGACATCAAGTCGAGCCGGCCCGCAAAATCGTAGTCGAGCAGGGCCAAGCCGAGCTTGCCATCGAGATGCAGGTACGAATCGCCGCGGCCGGCGCGCCCGGCGCCCTGCGCCCGCTCCAATTCGGAGAGGATCGCCTCCGTCTCCGCGCTCCGCGCCAGGGACGGCGCCGTGGCCGACGCGACGCCGGCGGACACGCCCTCGATGCGCTGCGCCGCCTCCACCGACCAGCGCCGGAAAGTGCCGTCGCCCTGGTTGAGGAAGAGCGCGCTTTCGGCCGCGTGATAGGTGAACACCAAGTCTAGTTTGCCGTCGCCGTTCGCGTCGAGCGGGACGACTGCGAGCGCCTTCGCGACCGGCAGGTGCGTCTGGGGGTCGACGTTGCGCAGTCCGGCCGAGCCCGGCACCAGCGCGAACCGCCCGTGCCCCAGGTTGCGGTACACCGAGGGGAACATGCCCACGAACCCGGTCGGCGCGCCGTAGGAATGGCCCATCAGGGCGATGCTGAACGCGGTGGAAAGGTCCACCTCCTCCGGCCAGTGCGCGTAGTTCGCCACGACCAGGTCGAGCTGGCCGTCGCCGTCGACATCGATCCACGTGGCCCCCGTGCTCCACGTCTGGCCGTCACCCCCCACCCCGGCGGCGGCGGTCACGTCGGTGAAGTGACCGTTGCCGTCGTTGTGAAACAGGCGGTTCCCGCCGACGCCGGTGATGAAGAGGTCGGGGTAGCCGTCGTTGTCATAGTCGCCCGCGGCTGCGCCCATGCCCTGCATCACGACATCGAGCCCGGCGGCATGTGTCACGTCGGTGAAGTGTCCGTGGCCGTCGTTGTGGTAGAGCGCGCAGGTGGCGGCGGGCGAAGGCGCGGGCTCCTCCCACGGCCACGCGGAGCCGTTCACGAAGAACAGGTCCGGACGGCCGTCGCGGTCATAGTCGAACACGACGACGGCCCCGCCAAGGGTCGTGGGCGGGTCCTGCAGGCCGCTGCGGTGGACAAACCGGATGCCCCAGTCCTTGGTCACATTGGTGAACCGCGCCGCCGGGGCCGGGCGCAGAGAGCCCGGCGCCGGGAAGAGCCAGGAGAACAGCACGCTCAACCCGATCGCCGCCAGCACCAGCGGCAGGACGATCGGCAGCAGCGGCGGCACCGTCGGTCGACCCGGCCAGGCGGCCCGGCCGGGCGGCGGTGGGCGGGAGATGGTCCGGGGCGGAGGTTTCACGCGCATTTCCCCTGCTGGCGTGGACACGTATTGCTTGTCCTTGCGCCCTATTTGCAAACACTATCTCGCATGATGGCGGCTTCGGCCCGATCGCTTCCCCATCTGCTCGTCCGCACCGCCGTGTTTGGCGCGTTCTGGACCCTGGTGGGGCTGGCCTTTGCGAGCCAGTTTTACCTTTCCAGCACCCTGCTCGGGCGCACGGTCACCTGGGGCCAGGCCATCAGCTACTCTTTGGGCGACTGGTACGTCTGGGCGGTGCTGTCGGTGCCGATCCTGCTGCTGGCCCGGCGGTTCCCGCCGGAGGAAGGCAGCGCCTGGCGCACCGCCGCCATCCACCTCGCGGCGGCGCTCGTGTGCTCGCTGGTGTACGTGGTGCTGCGCTCGCTGGTCGGGCAGGTGCACAGCCTGCTCATCGACGAACCCGTGTCGTTCGGCGACATCTTCCGCCCCCTGCTGGTGCGGACCTTCCCGTTCAACCTGCTCATCTACGGCGTCATCGTCTCGGCCAGCCATGCCCTCGACTACTACCGCAAGTACCACGAACGCACCGTGCATGCGATCGAACTGGAGAAGCACCTGGCCGAGGTCCGCCTCCAGGCCCTGCTGCGCCAGCTGAAGCCGCATTTCCTCTTCAACACGCTCAACGGCATCGCGTCGCTCATGCACAGCGACGTCCACGCCGCCGACCGCATGCTGGTGCGCCTTGCTGAGCTGCTGCGGATGACCATGAGCCACCCGGGCCAGCCCCTCACGCGCCTGCGCGACGAGATCACGTTCATTGAGAAGTACCTGGAGATCGAGCGCATCCGGTTCCGCGACCGCCTTTCGGTCTCGATCGACGTGGACCCGGCGGCGCTGGAGGCGCAGGTGCCCAGCCTCATTCTCCAGCCATTGGTGGAGAACGCGATCCGCCACGGCGTCGAGCCGCAGACCCGGGCGGGGCGGGTGGAGCTTTCCGCCCGCCGCGAGCCCGGGGCCGTCGTGCTGGTCGTGCGCGACAACGGCCCGGGCGTGCCCCCCGGCGGTTTCACCCGCGAGGGCATCGGCCTCGGCAACACCCGGGCCCGCCTGCGCGAGATCTATGGCGGGCGGCACCGTTTCGAACTGGTCAACCACCCGGAAGGCGGCTTGGTGGTGACGCTGACCCTTCCGGAACCCACCCCATGAACCCCGGCTTTCCGATGTGGTCGCGCCTGACGTTTTATTGCAGGCAGCACGCCCCTCGACCCACTCGGAGCCTCGAGCCCGTCGAGACGGCTTGCTCGCGCTGGTTGGCGCCAGCAAGCTGGCGGCCTACAAGTTACGGCCCCGAACCAGAAAGCCGTGCCCCATGACCCCCCTTCGCGTCCTGATCGTCGACGATGAGCCCCTGGCCCGGGACCGCCTGCGCGGCTGGCTGCGCGACGAGGCGTCCGTCGAGATCGTCGGCGAGTGCGGCAGCGGCTCCGAGGCCGTGGCCCGGATCAAGAGCACGCCGGTCGACCTGGTGTTGCTCGACGTCGAGATGCCCGGCGGCAACGGGCTGGAGATGCTCGCCCAGCTCCCGGTCGCGAACCGGCCCGCCGTGATCTTCGTCACCGCCCACGAGCGGTTCGCGCTCAACGCGTTCGAGGTGCAGGCGATCGACTACCTCCTGAAGCCGTTCGACCGCGAGCGGTTCCAGACCGCCCTGCGCCGGGCCGAAGAACACCTCGAGGCCCGCCGCGCCGGCAAGCTGGAGGACCGGATCGAGAACCTCCTCGCCGATTCCGGCGGCCCAGCCAAGAAATCCGACCGCCTGACGGTGAAGGCCAATGGCCGGCTGATCTTCCTGAAGCCGGAGGACATCATCTGGGTCGAGGCGGCCGACAACTACATCATTCTCCACCTCACCTCGGGGCGCCTGATGCTGCGCGAGACCCTGACAGCGCTCGAGGAGCGGCTGAATCCGATCAATTTCTCGCGGGTGAGCCGGTCGGCCCTGGTCAACCTCGACCAGGTCAAGGAGCTCCAGCCGACCTTCCACGGCGACTACGTGGTGGTGCTGCGCAACGGCACGAAGGTGCCGCTGAGCCG
>JBAIXJ010000068.1:0-2353 GCA_037916645.1 Opitutales bacterium
TCCGGGCGGTGCGCCGGCGCCAGGAAGTGCGCGCCAGCAGCGCGGCGGTGACCGTGGTCGAGGATTTTGGCCACCATCCGACGGCGGTGGCGGAGACCTTGCGGTCCCTGCGTGCGCGGTATCCCGCCGCGCGTCTGGCCGCCGCGTTCGAGCCGCGGAGCAACACGGCGCGCACGCGGGTGCTGCAGGGCGGCTTTGCGCGGGCGCTCGCCCTCGCGGATGAGGCGTACCTTGGGGTCGTGAACCGCGCGGAGGCGCTGCGCGAGGACGAGCGATTCGATGCCGAGGCAGTCACCCAGCAGCTGGAGACCCAGGGGGTGCAGGCGCAGTGCTTTGCCGACAATCAGAAACTGTGCGACCAGTTGATTGCGGACACCCTGACGCCACCGGCCGCCCCGCGGGTCGTGGTCTTCTTCAGCAACGGCAGCTTCGACGGCGTAATTGACCGGTATGCCGAGGCAGTGAAGGCCAGCGGGGCACCCGGCGCGGCAGCGGTGACGTGACGGCAAATGCGGGACTGCGACAGGCCTTGACGTTATCGCCGATGTGTGGCGGTTGTTTGAGCCGTATCATCGGCCGCGGTGCCGTCGGCAGCAAAGAATGGTCCCGGAAGAGATCGACCTCCGGGCCGGACTCACGCCGTATGGCCCGGAGCCGCCATGCCGTCCGTGACCACTCCGGCTCAACCAAACAGCAACCGCTGAATCCATGAAGATCCTCGACCAACTGACCCTCGTTCTGGTGACCGGCGTGCTGGCCGCTCCGCTCGCGCAGGCGCTGCCGGAATCCGAGGCCGTGGCCGGCCGCCTCATCCTCCGCCGGTATGCCGACGCGGTGGTGACGATCAAGGGCACGTTGAGCATGACGGTGTCGGTGGGCGATCGGAACATGCCCCCGCAGGACAGTCGGATCGATGTCAGCGGCACGGTGATTGCGCCGATTGGCCTGACCGTCACTTCGCTTGGGGCGCTGGATCCGAAGCCAATCTTCGAAAGCTTCCGGACCCGTATGAGCACGCAGGGCATGTCGCTGACGCTCGTGGGATCGGAGCTGAAGGATTTGCGCCTGGTGCTGGGCGACGGCACGGAGATCCCGGCGAGGATCGTGGGCAAAGACCCCGATCGCGATGTGGCGCTCCTCGTGCCCACGGCCAAGACGGCGAACGGCGGCCGCAGTTTCACCTGTGTCGACCTGGGCACGGCGCCGGTGACGGCCCAGATCCTGGGCGTCTATTTCAGCCTTTCCCGGGGCGTCGAGGATCTGAAGCGGATCCCGATGATTCGCGAGGTCACGGTGGCGGCCATCATGGAACGCCCGCGCCGCCTGTTTCTGGTCACCACGGATTCGCTCGGATGTCCGGTGTTTGACGTCAAAGGCCAGGTACTAGGGGTCTGCCTGCGCTACCTCGTCAACAACCAGGGCATCGCCTTCGTCGTGCTGCCCTCAGCCGACATCGTGGACGCGGCCAACCAGGCCGCCGGCCAATAAGGCGCGGCCGGGCGGAGTCACTGCGCCGGTTTGGGGGATCTGCGTCTGGCCGGCAGATCGCCGTGCGGGAGGGCGGAGAGATCGTAGGTTTCGGAGCCCGTGATGCGCACCTGGGCGAATTCGCTGACCGGCAGGTCCGAGGGCACATATATGCGCCCGTCGATGTCCGGCGCATCGGCCTCGCCGCGGGCCACCCCCGGTTCCTCGACCAGCACCTTGAGAACGCGCCCGACTGACCGTCGCCCCACCTCGGCGGCGATGCCCTGCTGCAGGGCCATGATCCGACGGCGCCGGCGCTGTTTCTCCTTGGCTGGAATCTGGCCATCCAGCTTGGCGGCCCGGGTCCCGTCCTCGCGGGAGTAGGCGAAGACGCCCAGGCGCTCAAACCGCGTGTCGCCGATGAATGCGCACAGTTCGTCCACATCGGCCTCGGTTTCGCCCGGAAACCCGACAATGAAGGTCGTGCGCAGCGCGATGCCCGGAATGCCGGCCCGGATCCGGCGGACCAGATCGCGGATGTACGCCCCGTCCGTTTCGCGCTGCATCGCGGCGAGCATGGAATCGCTGATGTGCTGGAGCGGCATGTCCACGTAGCGGGCGACCTTCGGGCAGTCGGCGATCGTCCGGATCAGTTCGTCGCTCCAGTGCGCCGGATGCGTGTAGAGCAGCCGGATCCAGAAGTCGCCCTCGATGGCTTGAAGCTCGCGGAGCAGCGTGGTGAGCGCGGCGCCGCGCGAGGAGTCCACGGGGGTCCGCGGGTTGGGGCGCTGATCCCAGGTGTCCATGCCAAAGAACGTCGTGTCCTGGGAGATGAGATTCAGCTCCTTCACCCCGTCGGCGACGAGCTGGCGGGCCTCCGCGACCA
>JBAIXJ010000069.1:0-2614 GCA_037916645.1 Opitutales bacterium
TTGTCCGTCACCGCGCCCTCGGAGGCGCTGGTCACCAGCTTCGCGTACTTGGCGAGCACGCCGCGGGTCTCGCGGGGCGGCTTCGGTTTCCAGGCCTTCAGCCGCGCCTTCAGCTCCTTGGGCGGAAGGTCGAGGCTGATGGTGTTCTTGACGGCATCGATCGTGATCGGATCGCCGTTCCTGAGCACCGCGATCGGACCGCCGACCGCGGCCTCGGGCGTGATGTGGCCGACGACGAAGCCGTGGCTGCCCCCGGAGAAGCGGCCGTCGGTGATGAGCGCGACGACCTTCCCCAGACCCTTGCCCATGACCGCGCTGGTCGGCGCGAGCATCTCGCGCATGCCGGGACCACCCACCGGGCCCTCGTTGCGGATCACGATCACGTGGCCGGCCTTCACCCGTCCGTCGAGGATCGCCTTGAGCGCATTCTCCTCCGATTCGAACACAATCGCCTTGCCGGTGAAATGGGTGCCCTCCTTGCCGCTGATCTTGGCCACCGCGCCGGTGGGCGCCAGGTTGCCGTAGAGGATGCGGATGTGGCTGTCCTTCTTGATCGGATCGGCCAAGGGGTGGACCACGTCCTGGGCCTCGGGGTAAGGGGCGACGTTGCGGAGGTTTGCGGCCATGGTCTTGCCCGTGACGGTGAGGCAGTCGCCGTGCAGCAGGCCCGCGTCGAGCAGCATCTTGAGCAACGGCTGAAGCCCGCCGATGCGCGAGAGATGGGCCATGCCATAGCGGCCCGACGGCTTCAGATCCGCCAGCACCGGCACGCGCCGGCCGATACGGGTGAAATCGTCGATCGAGAGCCGGACGCCGGCGGTATGCGCGATGGCCAGCAGGTGGAGCACGGCGTTGGTCGAGCCGCCGAGCGCGATGACCGTGGTGATGGCGTTCTCGAACGCCTTCCGCGTCAGGATGTCGCGGGGCCGGATTCCGGCCCGGGCGAGGGCGACGGCCGCCTCGCCGGCGCGCCGGCAGTCCTGCTTCTTCTCCTCGCTGATCGCGAGCTGGGCGGAGCTGTTGGGCAGGCTCAGCCCGAGGGCCTCGATGGCCGAGGCCATGGTGTTCGCCGTGTACATGCCACCGCAGGCGCCGGCACCGGGGATGGAACAGGCTTCGACCGTCTTCAATCCCGCCTCGTCGAGCGTGCCGGCGGCGTACTGGCCCACCGCTTCGAACACCGAGACGATGTCACACTCCTTCTTCGTGTCGGGATGAATGCCGGGCAGGATGGTGCCGCCATAGACGAACACGGACGGCCGGTTCAGGCGGGCCATGGCCATGACCGAGCCCGGCATGTTCTTGTCGCACCCGCCGATGGTCACGAGGGCGTCGAAGCCCTCGGCGGCGCAGACGGTCTCGATCGAGTCGGCGATGACCTCGCGCGAGACGAGCGAGTAGCGCATGCCGAGCGTGCCCATGCTGATGCCGTCGGCCACGGTGATGGTGCCGAAGATGATCGACTTGCCGCCGGCGGCGTCGGCCCCGGCGCCCGCCTCGCGGGCGAGGCCGTCGATGTGCATGTTGCAAGGCGTGAGCATGCTCCAGGTCGACGAGATGCCGACGACGGTCTTCTGGAAATCGGCGTCCTGGAAGCCGACGGCGCGCAGCATGGAGCGGTTGGGCGCGCGGTCGGCGCCGTCGTGGACGATGGCGGAGTATTTGCGGGTGAGATCGGGCTTGGGCATGGGCGTGGGGAGTCGAAGGACGAGGGTCGAAAGTCGAGGGCCAGAAGGCGGAGGTCAGCCAAACCAAGATGGATGGACGAAACAATGAGCCCGGGTTTTCAACCAGACGAAGGCGCGCGGGGCAAGAACGAGATGCTGGCGCGCTGAGGCGGCCGCCGCCGAGACCGGGATTCGGCGGCGCGAACGGGCCGGGCGCGAAATTGACCCGGGCGGGGATCTCGGCTTTCGTCGGCCCAAGCCGACGATTCGCCCCTGGGTGACTTTGCCCGGACGATACGATTCGACGGCATTGAGCTTAACCCACGCGGGGACAAGATACCATGAACAGGAAACAATTCCTCAGGAGTTGCGCCGGTGGCTTGTGCTCCTGCGTTGCGGCCGGCGTCATGACGCCAGCGGGCGCAGCGGCCGCCGCAACCCCGCAGGCGGAGGACTGGCGTCTGGGATTTGTTCGGCGCCGCTATGCCAGACTAATCGAAATCCTGTCCGGCCGGATGGATGAGCGCGCGCTGATCGAAATCCTGCATGAGTTGGGTGCCTATTGCGCCACCACGGATCCGACGCTGCCGGCCTACCGCGGGGATTTCGAAGGATACCGGAAACACGTCAGACAAACCGCCTCGGGCGATGACGTGACCTATGATCGCAAGCAGGGCATCGTTACCATGTCCTCCCCCGAGCGGGCGGATTGTTTCTGCCCTTTGATCAGCCGCCGCAACAAGACGCCGACGGTCGTCTGCAACTGCTCTCTGGGCTGGCAGCAACGGACCTGGGAAACGGTGTTGGGGAAAAAAGTGCGGGTGGAGCTGAAGGAATCAGTCCTGCGCGGCGGCAATCGTTGCGTGTTTCAAATCCACGTCTCGGACGAAGCGGTTTAGGCCGCATAGTTCATGGGGACGCGACGCCCTCGTCGCGTGCTCGACGGG
>JBAIXJ010000070.1:0-7198 GCA_037916645.1 Opitutales bacterium
GCCGAGGGGACGCGCCACGTGTGTGAGGTGTGCGCGCAGACCGGCGCCCCGCACCCGCGGCTGATCGCGATCGGCAGCCTCGCTGCGCTCGGACCCGCGGCGGATCCCGCAACGCCGGTGACCGAGGACTGCGCCCCCCAGCCGGTCGGGGCGTATGGCCGAAGCAAGCTGGCCGCCCAGCAGATCGCGGCGTCGTTCCGGGATCGGCTCCAGGTCACCATCCTGCTTCCGCCGGCGGTGTACGGGCCCGCGGACGTCGATTTCCTCGCCTACTTCCGGCTCATTCGCCGCGGCGTGGCGCCGTCGGTCGGCCGGCAGGCCCGCACGCTGTCGCTGCTGCATGCGGAGGATCTGGCGCGCGCGGTCGTGTTGTGCCTGCAGAATCCCGCCAGCCGCCAACGGGAATACCTGGTGGAGGACGGCGCCGCGCACCCGTGGAACGAGGTGGTGGACGGTATCGGCCGGGCCGTCGGCCGACGGCCCAGGACGATACGCGTGCCGGTTGTCCTGGCGCGGACAATGGGACGGCTCGGCGGATGGTGGGGGAGATTGACTGGCCGGCCGCCCGTGCTGAATCCGGAACGCCTGCGGGAATTCCTGCACCCGCATTGGGTGTGCTCCGGCCGGCGCATCCGCGACGAACTGGGTTTTGCGCCCGCCTACGACCTGGCGGCCGGTCTGCGCGCGACCGGCGACTGGTATCGGGCCCGGGGGTGGATCTGAACCGTGAACACTTCGGCGATGCCCACCTCGTTCTCCTTTGCGGCCGCCGCCCGGGTCTGGTCGGCGCTGAATCGCACGGATCGCCTGACCTTTGGCTATAATCTGCTGATCGCCCTGCTCGTCGTGCTCTTCGCGAGCCGCGTCCCGGCCGGGTATGCCCTCGGCCTGCCCAACGTCGCGATGCTGCTGCTGCTCTGGTATTTCTTCCCCCGCGTAGGGCCGGAGGCATCAGCGGGGTGGCGCCTGGCCCGGGCGCTCTATCCGGTGTTCTTCGTCTGGTTTGCGTACATGCAGGCGTCCGCGATGGACCACATCCTGTATCGCGGCTTCCACGATCCCTGGCTGGGCGAACTTGACCGCGCCCTCTTCGGCCGCGAGCCGTCGGTCGTCCTGGCGCAGGCCTTTCCGCAGGCCGGCGTGTCGGAGCTCATGCACGGGGTGTATTTCGCCTATTACCTTTTGTTTCCCGGCCTGGCCCTTTATCTGCACCTGAAACGCTCCGCGCGCGAGCTGGACGATTATTTCTCTACGCTATGCGGGGCATTCTTTTTCTGCTGCCTGGTGTTCATCTTCTTCCCGTCGGTGGGTCCCTTGAACCTCAAGCCGCCGGCGCCTCCCGGGTCGGTGTTCCCCGCGATCATGGAATTCATCTACCGGTGGTTTGAGCTGCCGGGGGGCGCCTTTCCCAGCTCCCATGTCGCGGTGACGGCGGTGGTCGTGGCGTTCGCCTTCAGGCATCTCCGGCGTCTGGCGTGGCTGGTTCTTCTGCTTGGCCTGGGCATCGTGCTCGCCACGGTCTATTGCAGCTATCACTACGCCGTGGATGTGATCGGGGGACTGGCCGTGGCCGCCGGCGCGCTCGCCGTGCAGCGGTGGAGCGCGCGCGGGAGGGCGTGACCGGCCGGCCCCCGCGCGATGCCCGCCCGGCGTGCGGTCAGGCCTTGCCCCCGAAGCTGATATAGTCGTCCAGCTCCAGCCGGTCGAAATTCGTGCGGATGTCCTCGCGGTCCGGTGCCAGCTCCTTGATGTCCTCGGCGAAGCCGGCATGGCGTTCGGCGTCACCCGGCCCGAGCGCCTCCAGCCAGCGCGACCAGGCCTCAATTTCCCACACCGCGCGCGCCGGCTTGGCGTTCTCCGTCACCCAGGCGAGCATGGCGACATCGCCCTTGCCTGATTTCACCGCCGCGAGGAACGCGTCGGCGTTGAGGCCGGTGAAGGTGAAGAAGCGACGGTCGAGTCCGCAGTTGTAGTTGTATTCGCCTTGTCTGCCCGCCGCGAAGGCGCGCGCCTTGTCCAGCAGGCGCGGCAGGTGGACATAGCCGCCCAGACGGACGCGCGGACTGCGTGGCGGGTGTTGGGTGAGGTCGGGGGTGGCGTAGGTGATCATGGTCATGGTTATGGGAAGATGGTGGTCAGGAGTCGTCGTCGCCTCTGCTGCCCCGGTCCGGCCGCCCGGCATCGGCCCGGTTCGCCGCAAAGAAGCCTTCGTCCTCCAGGATCGCCATCACCGCCGTGGCGACCTTATCCCGGTCGGGCGGCGCCAGCCCGGGAAAGTCGGCGTTGATCAGCTCGGCGATGCCCGCCCGCGCCTCGCGGCGGTCGGCGGCCCCGGCCAGAAAGTCGTCGGCCTGGCGGGCGATTTCATCGATGACGCGGCGGAGCTCCATGCGGCAAGGGCGCGCCAAATCTAGCCAGGGACGGCAACTTCGCAACGGCGGCGCGGCGACCCGCCGGTCCGACACGCCGGATCCCGCCACGGCCGCCCGGGGCGCCGCTCACGCCCTGCGATCCGGGGCGGGCAGCGGCCGGGCCTTCTGGGTGCTGTAGCGGGCGCAGACCGTCCGCAGCACGTGTGCCAGCTTCTCCAGGCTCCCCCGCTCCGGGTCGCCCAGCAGGCTGGCCTGAATCCAATTCCGCGAAAGCAGGTAATGGCTGCGATAGTTCAGCCAGTACCCCCGCATTTCCAGCTCCTCACCCAGCTCCGCCGCGGACATCCCTTCGTCCAGCGCGAGCGTGACGATTCCCGGGCTGGCGACCTCCTCCGGCGCGACGAGCGTGAAGCCCCGCGCCCGCAGCTCATGGCGGAGCCACCCGGCGTTCGCCGCGATGCGCGCCATGCGCTCCGGGGTGGCGCGGCGCACCGCCTCGGCCAGGGCGAACACGAGGTTGGACGAATGGGTGTGCGGCACGCTCTGATGCTCCGCCCAGTGCCCGAGGTCGAGGTAGCCCGGCAGGCGGTCCGCAACGGACCGCGGTTGATAGTCGTGAAACACCATCGAGAGGCCGGGATAGCTGCCCAGCCCCTTGCCGCTGGCGGTCGTGGCGAGATGGACCCCGTGCAGGTCCACCGGCATGGCGCCGACCGAGCTGATGCCGTCGCAGCACAGGCGCAGCCCCAGGTGGGCGGCGAGCGCCTTGAGTTCCGCCAGCGGATTCATGACGCCGGTGGAGGTCTCGTGGTGCACGAACCAGATCCAGGACGCGCGGGGCAGGCGCTCGGCAAACCGCTCGACCTGGGCGATATCGATCACCTGGCCCCACGCCAGGCGCAGCCAGTCAAAGCGCAGGCCGGCGCGGCGGGAATTGGCGGCGAGGCGTTCCCCGAATTCGCCGTTGGAAATGACCAGGCCGGTCGTCTCCAGCAGCGAGAGCTGGGCGGCCACGATCTCGTTGGCCAGCGAACCCGAGCCGAGCACCACCTGCACGTCCGGCGCGCCGGTCAGGCGGCAAAGGGCCTGCCGCACCTCGGCCATGCGGGTGAGGAACAGCTGCCCGCGGTGGGAGACGGCCGTGCCTTCGAACGCCGCCCGGATCTCCGGCGCGGGGGTCACCGGGCCGGGCAGGAAATTGAAGATCTGATCGTCGGGCGGCGACGACTCCGTGAAGCTGCTGCGCAGGACGGGGCTGCGTTCCACGGTCTGCCCGAACGCCTCGAGCGTCAGCAGCATCGGCTGGTAGGCGGCCTGGTCCGTGCCCACCAGCGGCCCGAAGGGCACGAAGCCGATGTGGCGGTACAGCTTGGCCTGCCGCGTGGTGCCCGAAATGAGGGCGACGTCGTACCCCTCGGCGAGGCAGAACCGCACCGCGTGCTCAAACAGCTGCGCAAACACCACGGTCTTGCGGAACTCGGGCTCGACCGCCAGCAGGCGGACCTCGACCGGCGCCCTCCCCTGGGGCAGGTAGGCGTCGAGGTTGGGGAGCTTGGCGTCGAGCGAAAACGGGCGGCGCCCCCGCAGGGCGAGCATGGCGACGAGGCGGCGCTCGCTCAGGCCGATGATGTAGGTGTTCTCCGCGTGGAAACGGTCGACCAGCCGTCCTTCCTCGTTCGGCGCATGCTGCGGGATCTCCTCGACGAACGTCCGGTAGTTGAGCCGGTGGATCTGCTCAAACTCCCAGTCTTCGGCGGCGACCTTGAAAACAAGTCCAGGGGCGGGCGGATTGTTAGTCGACATGGAGGCTATGAGGGATTGGGCGGGGCGCCGGACGCCGGGGTGGGGTCGTAATGCAGGCGTTCGGCAACAAACTTGCGGAGATTATTGCGGTGGGACCACAGGAGAAGCGAAATAATGCAGCACGCTGCCACCACCGCCGCCCGGCTGTCCAGAATCCACCAGGCGGCCACCGGAAGCACCGCCAGGCTGAACAACCCGGCGATGGATACCCGGCGCGTCCAGGGCAGGAAAAGCAATCCCACGACCAGGCTGGGCAGCAAGGCGAGCGGCGCGAGCACCAGCCATGATCCCACGAACGGGCCGACGCCTTTGCCGCCGCGGAAACCGAGCCAGACAGGCCAGATGTGCCCGATGACCACGGCCACCACCGCCGCAAACCCCCAGGCATGCGGTACGGCCATGATCCGCGCCGCATAGCCCACCAGGGCGCCCTTGGCCACGTCCGACACCAGCACCAGGATGTAGGCCCGGCGTCCCAGCACCCGGCCGACGTTGGTCGCGCCGGTGCCGCCGCTTCCGGTCGTGCGGACATCGATGCCGGTGCGCCACCGGACCAGCCAGTAGCCGGGCGACAATCCCCCAAGCAGGTAGGCCAGAACCAAAAGCGCGATTTCGGGCATGCCGGGCATAAGAATGGGGCACCGAACGTAGGACCTTGCCGTTGCTTTTCGACCAGAAATTTGGGCTCGCCGTTCAATAAACACCCCTGGACATGGCTGCCCTTTGAGACTGCGGTTATGAATCAGGCGCTCCAAAATGGCAATTGGAGTCGCGTGACGGCATCGGAAATGTCTTCGGCCCTGATCCGCAAGTGCTCTGAGCTTGAACGACCCGGCGGCCGGCGTAGCATGCGGCCCCCCGTCCCGTCCGCACCCGCGGACGGCATTCTCCCATGAAGAGCTACCAAATCGCAGTCATCGGCGGCGATGGCACCGGCCCGGAGGTCATTCGCGAGGCCATCAAGGTTCTCGACGCCGCCGCCCCGAAATTCGGCGTCAAGCTGGACTACACCCACTACGATTTTGGCGGCGACCGCTACCTGCGGACCGGCGAGGCGCTGCCCGACAGCGCCGTCCCCGAGCTGCGCAAATTCCCTGCGATATTGCTGGGGGCGATCGGCCACCCGCAGGTGAAGCCGGGCATCCTGGAGAAAGGCATCCTGCTGCGGATGCGCTTCGAGATGGAGCAGTACATCAACCTCCGCCCGGTGCGCCTCTACGACGCGCGGTTCTGCCCGTTGAAGGACAAGGGGCCGGCCGACATCGATTTCGTGGTGGTGCGGGAGAACAACGAGGGCCTCTACACCGGCTCGGGCGGGTTCGTCTTCAAGGGCTCGCCGAACGAGATCGCCATCCAGGAGAGTGTGAACACGCGCCGCGGCGTCGAGCGCTGCCTGCGCTACGCCTTCGAGTGCGCCCGGCGGCGTCGCGGCGGCCAGCCGTGGAAGGGCCTCAAGCCCGAGGACGTGAAGGCCGGCCGCAAGGCGCAGCTCACGCTCTGCGGCAAGACCAACGTGCTCACCTACGCCTTCGACCTCTGGGAACGCGCCTTCCACGAGATCGGCGAAAAGGACTTTCCGGACGTCAAACGCGACTACGCCCACGTCGACGCCACCACGATGTGGTTCGTGAAGAACCCCGAGTGGTTCGACGTGATCGTGACCGACAACATGTTCGGCGACATCATCACCGATCTGGGCGCGATGATCCAAGGCGGCATGGGCATCGCCGCCGGCGGCAACATCAACCCGGCCGGCACCTCCATGTTCGAGCCCATCGGCGGCAGCGCCCCGAAGTACACGGGCCAGAATGTCATCAATCCGCTCGCGGCGGTGTGCGCCGGGGCGATGATGATGGATTTCCTCGGCGAAACGGCCATGGCCGCCGCGATCGAGGCGGCCGTGATCAAGATCGTCCGCGAGAAGCTGAAGACACTCGCCGCCGGCAAGATGGGCTATGGCACGAAGGAAGTCGGCGATTTGGTGGCGGCGGCGGTGTAGCAGGGCTGGTTCCCTGGAGACGCGACGCCCTCGCCAGCCTTCGCAGACGCTTCGGCTTCGCCCGTCCAGGGCCCCAACCGCGCCGTAGCCCCGCACCTGCGGGGCGAAGGCGGGTCGCGTGCTCGAATGTAGATTCGGCGACGAGGGCGTCGCCGCTCCAAGGATCTTCTCAGGCGGTTCTCGGTTTCTTTCCCACCGCCAGGAGCCGCGTTGCGTTCCGATTGTATTCGCTTCCGTCCGGGCCGCCGTAGAGACGGACGTCGGTGAAGCCCGCGACCTCCATCCGATCGCGCAGCTCCTGGCCGGAATACACCGTGTGGTGAAACTTCCAGGTCCGCGCCCGGCCCCGGCGAATGAGGATCCACTCGTTTCGAGCGCGGGTCCAGTCGTCGAAGACTTCGCGTCGCTGCACGAGACGGCTGCCGTCGGCTAGTTCATCGCAACCCGTCGGCTCATAGATGCGGGCGAGAACCTCCTTACCCATCACCTCGATGACGCACGCGCCGCCCGGCCGCAGGCTGGTGAACATGTTCTTCAGCACCGTCACATCCTCGCGCTTGTCGTCGAAGTACCCGAACGAGGTGAACATGCTGAGCACCAGGTCGAAGGCACCGGGCCGGACGAAATCGCGCATGTCGGCGCGGACCCACTCAATTGTGACCCGGGCGGCCCGCGCCCGCCGCCGTGCCTCGGCGAGCAGGAACCGCGTCCGATCCACGCCGGTCACCGCGAACCCGCGGCGTGCCAGGGCGATGGAACACCGGCCAGGGCCGCAGCAGAGATCGAGCGCTCTCTTGCCCCGGGGTTTCGCCAGCTTCAGGACTTGGTCAACCTGTTCGACGGCGCCGGCAAACCGGCGCTCTGGGAACATGAAGGGGAAAAGCTCCTTCCAGAGCGAGTCGTCGTCGAACCATTCCTTCTTGCGCGCGGGTTTCATAGGAATTGGGGCGTCTCGAGCCGAATCCGCTGACGCTCATGTCGTCGGTCGCGTGGGAGGCTTCGGGCTTCGTTCCCACGGACGCCA
>JBAIXJ010000071.1:0-3448 GCA_037916645.1 Opitutales bacterium
GCTGACGGACATCCCACTCGTCTTCCAGCGTGTGCAGCGGCGTGCTCCCGCCCCAGGCGATCGTGCCGATCTGCCAATACACGCCGGCATACGGCATGTTGGAGAGGAACTTCAGCCCGTAGCCGGCGACGTACGGGGGCGACGGCCACCAGTCCGTGTACGTGCCGTTGGTGCGCTGGGCGCCGCCGGTCACGCACCAGACCGGCACCGGTTGACCGTTCCGCGTGCCCCACAGCCCGTGGACGATGACCGTGCTCTGCCCCCCGGGCGCTGGCGGCGGAACAACCTCCATGGTGCCCCCGCCGGCATATTGTTCAGACCCCATCTGGAAGGAGCACGCCAGGTCGACGGCGCCCCACCGGCCGGTCTGCACGGCGCATCCGCCCGAGTTCACCCACGTCGTCTTGCGCAGCGATCCGACCCGGTCCTTGGTCAGGTAGAACCGTGGCGGCGCGCTCGGCGTGCCGAATTCGGGGAAACCGATGACGCCGGCGGCGCCGGACACCGCGTGAAATTCGATGGCCTTGATCGGTCGGATGGGATCGGTCGCGCGGCACTGCGCGCGCAGCGCCGCCTCCGTCCAGCCGGCCAGACAGAAAATGAAAACCGCCCACGTCCTGTGCTTCATGATGGGAGCCTCCCTAGAAGGCGGGCAGATACACCCGCAGGTTCACCGCTTGCCCCGCATCGGGCACCGCACCCTTGGCGGGATTGCGCCCCAGCCGGTACTCCTGGAGATTCGTCACGCCATCCCCATCGAGGTCCCCGGCCGCATCGCCGACGCCGGCGTTCAGGCCGTAGCCCGCCTCCCAGCCGTCCGGCATGCCATCGCCGTCGGTGTCGGCGCGATCGGCGCGGGTGCCCAGCCGGTATTCGCGCAGGTTGTCCAGGCCGTCGCCGTCGCGATCGGCGCGGCGGTCGTTGACTGTGGGGTCAAGGCCGTTGGCCAGTTCCCACGCATCCGGCAGACCATCCTTGTCCGTGTCGGCAAACAGCGGGTTGTCGAATCCGGCGAGGAAGTTGTCCAGCAACGTCGGGAGGGTCGGATGACCGCTCGCCGCAAAACCCGAGAAGGCCGCCCGGCTGTCGTCGAGGAAACCCACGTCCGCGGCCACCATCATGCCGTCCAGATACAAATCCCACGTCTTGGCGGCATAGTCGGCCCGGACCGTCAGGCGGTGCCAGTCGCTGGCCCGGCCCTCCGCGTCGATCCCGATGAGCCCCCCGGCTGCCTTCCAGGCGCCGCCGCCCGACCCGTCGCCCTCGAAGACCCAGAAGGAGGCCGTCTCGCTTGCGCCGACCAGCGAGACGCGCGCCGCGTCGGTCGCATAGCAGACGCCGCCCTCGCCGTCGGTTCCCGCCGCCGGCAGGGCCTGCCAGTCGACAAAGGTGACCGCTCCAGCCGCCGAATCGGGAAAGTCATGCGCCGCCTGCGCAGGCGGAACCTGCCCGGGGACCAGCACCGATTGCTCGCCGTGCTGCGCATCCGCGTCGGTCACCAGCGCCGCCCCGTTGCCGACCCATCCCCCCTGGCCCTCCAGGGGCCCCGGCGCATACCCCTCGGACTTTTCAAAGTCGCTCGCGAACGGCATCCCGGTCGCCACGGAGATCGAAACGGGCGCGGAGGTGGACGCCGCTCCGGCGTTGTCGGTCGCGCGCGCCGTCAACCCGTAGCCGCCGGGCGCGACGTTGAGCCAGTCGCAGCCGAACGGCGCCGCCAATGCTTCGCCGACCCTGGTGGCGCCGGAGAAGAACTCCACCTTCACCACCGTCCCGTCGGGATCGTCCGCCGCCGCCTCCAGGCGAATGGCCGCAGGGGACGTGAAGGCGGATCCGTCGGGTGGCGAGATCAGCGCCACCGTCGGCGGCCGGTTGAGCGGCGTGCCGACCGTGACGTCCACCGGCTCCGATGCCGTCATCGCCCCGGCGTTGTCGGTCGCCACCGCGGTCAGCGCGTAGCGGCCGGCCGGAACGCCCGTCCACAGGACTTCGAACGGAGCCGTCGCATCCTCGCCGATCTTGGTGGTGCCCTCATAGAATTCGACCATGGCAATCGCGCCATCCGCATCCGATGCCGCGGCGGCCAGGGGAATCGAGGCCGGGGCATAGAAGGTCGCCCCGGCCACCGGCGCGGTCACGGCCACCGCCGGCGGCTGGTTCGGCGCCGCGGCCGCCAGCCGGAGCAGGCTGTTGCCGTTGACGACGAGGCGGTCGGCTGCGACGGTGCCGACCAGCTGGCTGTGTCCGTTGAGGGCGACCGTGCCCGCCGGCGCCTCCAGATGGGCGTGCACGCGGGATTCCCCCTCGACCGTCAGGCCCCCGCCCGACACCCGCAGCCGCAGCCACTCCGGGTGACCGGCGGCACCCATGGTCGAGCTGCGCTCCAGGGCGAAACTGCCGTCGACCGTGACGACCACCGGACCGACGACGTCGAGGATGCTGCCGTGGCCAAGCGCCAGCCCCTGGAAGTTGTACACCGCCGGCGTCGTCGCGCCGGCGACGCCAAGGATGAACCCGGTCCCGCCGCGGGCCGTGAACACGCCGTAGGTGCCGGCCGGCACGGCGATCGACCCCGCCTCCCCCTCCAGCGTGAGATCGCGCAGGGTCGCAAAGTCGCCGGCGGTCTCCCCGCGCCGGCGCAGGACGACGCAGCGCCGGCCGCCGGGCCCCGGCGGGGGATCCACGGTTGGCAGCCGCTGCGGGTCCGTCCTCCGGACGACATGGCGCAGGCTGCAGCGGCCGCCGAGAACGACATCGTGCCCGGCCGGCACCACCGCGCCCGGGCCGTCGATGGTCCCCCCGTACGAGGGATGGCCGTTCACCCGCACGGCCGGACTGCCCGGCACGAGCAGGTCGCCGGTGACCACGGCGTTCCCGCCCAGCGCCAGATCCTCCGCCTGCATCACCTGCACCGAGCCCTCGATCCGCCCATGGATGGCCGGCGCATGCCGCACCCAGGCCGCATCCCCCGCCTGGGCCCCCAGGGCCCGGGGTGACGCTCCCGCCAGCATCGCCAGGGTGATCGCCGCAATTCCGTTTTTGCTCATTTTCCTCCGAGTGTACCAAATTTCCACTAAATGAAAAGTTATTTGCTGGAATTTCTTCCCCCACCGCCGGTGATCCCTCCCGCCGCGGATGTTAGTTGATACGTCAATTAATTACTTGACATGTCAACCATATCGCCCAGGCTCCCGGGCATGCACCTCGCGTTGCAGATCCTCGCCGCCGCCGCCGCCCTCGAGCGGGCCGGGCAGCGTACCTTCCGGCGCCACGGGCTCACCGTCGCCCAGTTCAACGTCCTCAACCTCCTCGCCGACCAGCCCGCCGGCCGCCGCGCCTCCGACCTCGCCGCCGCCCTGATCGTCGACCGCTCCAACATCACCGGCCTGCTCAAGCGCATGGACCGGGACGGCCTCCTGAAGGAGGTCGACTCCGCCCACGACCGCCG
>JBAIXJ010000072.1:0-3918 GCA_037916645.1 Opitutales bacterium
CCCACTCGCGCCGGAGGATGTCGGTGAGGAACCGGCGGTTCGCCTCGATCGGAATGCCGTCGTAGTCGTTGTAGGAGGCCATGACCCCGAGCGCGCCGGCGTCGCGGATGGCCCGGCGGAACGGCTCCAGGAAGACCGTCTCCACCTCGCGCCAGGTGACCTGGGGGTCGGTGCGGGCAAAGCCGTCGCGCCCGCCCTTGGGCACGCTGTACACGGCGAAGTGCTTCGGCGTGGACACCACATGCTCCTCCTGGATCCCCCGCACCTCCTGCTCGCCAAGCGTCGCCACCAGGAACGGATCCTCGCCGTAGGTCTCGGTGGTCCGGCCCCAACGCGGATCGCGCGCGAGGTCGAGAATCGGCGAGTAGACGTTGGTGTAGCCGAGCGCACGCGCCTCGCTGCCGGTGACCCGGCCGATCGCGCGCACCAGCTCCGCGTCGAACGCCGCCGCCACGCCGAGCTGCGCCGGGAAGCTCGTGGCCTTGGTGTGAAGCAGGCCGCGGATGCCCTCGTTGGTGAAATCGGCCGGCACGCCCAGGCGGGTCCGCTCGATGAAGAAGCGCTGCACCTCGTTCAGGGCGCGGGCGTGCAGCGAATAGGGCAGCTCATATTTCGGCACCGTCAGGGGATGGCCGTCGACGCCCCGGTTGCCGTTCATATCCTCGTCGATGTTGCCGATGCCGTCCTTCCAGAACGCCGAGTCCCACGCCGGCGTGGGCAGCTCGTCCTTCAGCACGCGGGGAAAGCCGTAGAGCGTGACCATCTGGGCCGTCTTCTCCTCGAGCGTCATGCGCCCGAGCAGATCGGTGATCCGCGCCTCGACGTCGAGCGCCGGATCCTCGTACGGGTCCTTCACGCCGTTCTTGTTCAGATCGATCCAGCCGTCGTGGTAGATCGCGGTCCCGCCAGGCGACGCGCCAGACGACGCGGGATTGATGAAGATCGCCGACGGGGGCGCGTCAGCGGCGCGCCCGGCGAACGCGGCAGAGAGTCCCAGCCAGGCGAGGAGAATGCAGGGGCGGGTCTTCATGCGAAAAACGTGGCGCGGCGCCGTCCGATTGTCAGCACTTTCAGCCGCCCGTGCCAAGGCGTCCTCAGGCCGGCCGACCGTTTCGTAGGGCCCGCGATTTGAAATCCGACGCGGTAGGGCGCGACCGCTGGGCGCGCCGATCCGCCCACAGAAACCCAGGCGGACGGCCCGGCGGTCCGTCCCTACCCGAATCTGGAGAACCAGCCTCCGTGCGAGCCGATTCGATATCGCGCTGCCGCCACCCGCATGCACGCTCCGCGCTGAACGTTCGGCGAGCGTCCGCCGCGCTTACGGGATGCGCCAGCCGGGCAGACACGGGCGCATTTGCTGCAGCATCGCCGTGAACATCGTCCACGCGTCGTCGGTCGAAATCCTTACGAGCGGGTCGGTGAGCAGCGCCTCGAAGGCCAGGCCGACGTCGCGCGTCAGCGCGGCGCGCAGCGTGAGCGCCTGGACGTCGATGATGCGGCGTACGAGGGCGAGGGCGCCCGCCGGCAGCGGCCGGGCGACGACCGGGGTGGCCTGGTCGCGCCGGAGCTGGGCGTAGGTTTCCACGACGGCGCCGAGCGGCGCGTCGGCCATCTGGCCGCGGTTGGGGAGGTTGACGTTGGTGTCGAGCGGCTGGAGGCCGAGCAGGGCCTCGATCATGCGCACGCCCTCCTCCTCGCTGGCCTTGATCGGCGTTCGGGAATAATGCGAGAGCGGCTTGTCCGGCAGGCGGCTGCGCGCGATGCGGTACGAGTAGGGCGTCAGGATCACGCCCCAGCGGTGGAGGTTTTCCTCGCTCGTGGCGTACCACGGCACGAACTCGACCAGGTGCCGGTCGCCCGCCGAGCCGAGCGCGCCGAAGCGGCGGAACAGGTCGAGCGCGACGATCCGCGCGTACTCGAACCAATTCTCGTCGCGCTTCAGCTTGAGGGAATACGCGCGGCGGGAACGGAAGGTCGCCGGGTCCGCCACGGTCTCGTGCAGCTTCGGGAACAGGTCGTGATTCTCCCACGAGGCGGCCGTGGTCCAGGTGAAGTGGTTCACGCCGGCAATGTCCAGGCGGATGGCCTGGCGCGGCGGCTTGGGCACCCCGAACCAACCGGCAACGAGGCGCGCCAGGTCGTGCTGGGTGTGGAAGACCTCGTGGCAGCAGCCGAACGCCTTGACCGCCGGGAAAGCGGCGTACAGCGCGGCGGTGCACAGCGTCATCGGGTTGGTGTAGTTGATCACCCACGCCTTCGGACAATGCTCGGCGATGGCCCGGGCGAAGCCCGCGTACAACGGCACGGCGCGCAGGGCCCGCGCGATGCCGCCCGGCCCGGTCGTGTCCCCCACCGGCTGGAGAATGCCGTGCCGCGCCGGGATCACGATGTCGGCGAACCGCATCTCCGTCGGCCCCGGCTCGATCGAGAGCACGACGAAATCCGCGCCCCGCAGCGCCTCCGCCAGCCGCCGGACCGCCCGCACGGTGAACCGGGTCCGCGCCTCGGGCCGCCCGTAGATGCGGTCGGCCACGGCCACGTTGCGCAGCGCCGCCGCGTGGTTGAGGTCGTACAGGTCGATCCGCCCCTTTAGCCGCGGCGTCAGCGCCAGCTCCGTGATGAGGTCCCGCGCCCAATACCGGCTCCCGCCCCCGATATAGGCGATCTTGATGTCCACGGGGTTCATGGTCCCTTCAGCCAACCGCGCTCCGCGGCGGGACACAAGTGCGCCGTAGGCTGACAGTCATCATGGATCCGCAGGCGCCGCCGCGCCCCCGCTTCCGGCGGCTCCGGGCGCGGCCGGAAACCAGGTTGACCCATGGTGGGAGACGCCTTCGATGGCGAGGTGCATGGCATCCGGTTTTTGTCGCTGGCGGCCCTGGGACAGATCTGCCTCGCGTCCCTGGCGCTCTCCGCCGCGACGTTGCCCTTCGGCATCGAGAATCGCGACGGCGAGTGGAAGCAGACGGTGGTCCAGAAACCGGTCGCCCCCGGCATCAATCTCGAACTCATCCTCACCCACGCCGCCGGTCCGGAACGCCTGGTGGTCCTGAACTCGCCGCGGGCTGACGACCGCCCCGCCGCCCTTGCCGAATTCGGCCACCGGATCAAGGAGGCGTTCACGGCCTACCGCAGCGGCAAATTGACGGAGGAAGACGCGACCAAAATCGGCTATGCCGGCCGCGAGCTGCGCTTTCAACTGGTCAACGCCCGGGAGACCCTGGACTGCGAGTTGTTCGTCTTCCCCGCGGGGCCGGATTGGTGGGCGCTGCTGTATTCGCGCCCGCGGGATGCGTCGACCGTTGCCACGGCGGCGCACGACCCGATGAGCCGGTTGTACGCGGAGCGCGCCGGCGTCGTGACCATCCCGCCCGTGCGGGTCAAGGACATCCCGGTCTCGAGCTTTTCCCTGAGCCTGGAAATCACCCGCAACGCCGCGGGCGACCGGGTGGCGGGCATCGTTGTCACCGGCGTCCCGGCCGGCTCCCTGGCGGAGCAGGCCGGCATCCGCGCTGGTGATGCGATCATCGCCATCAACCGGCGGAAGGTGGAGGAGTTCGCCGCCGGCGTGGAGAAGGACAGCGAAATCGGCCGGGTTTTCCTGAACCGGGGTCCGGGCGACACGGTGCAGTTGGAACTCCGGCGGGCCGGGGTCCCGGATCCGTTCACCGTGCACCTGAAGGTCGCCAATCTGCTGGACATGATCCGGACCGACGCCGGCACGTGACCCAAGCCGCACCGGTGGCGCCGAGAGCATCGCGGGAATGAAACTTTCCCGGCTTGGAATACGTCTTATCAGGAGGATCCATTTGTGTCGCCGAGGAGCAAGTCCCCCATGAAACCAAAATCCCTCCTCGTTGCCGCCGGCCTCCTGGCTGCTCTGGCCGGCTGCACCACCACGAAAGCCAGCCGCGCCCC
>JBAIXJ010000073.1:0-16496 GCA_037916645.1 Opitutales bacterium
TCGGCGATCGTCGCGAGGTTGCGCGCGAACAGGACCATCTGGCAGGAGGTGTCCACGGCGGTGCCGCCGCCGACGAGAAACGCGTTGCGGGGCGAGTTGTCCATGCTCGCCCAGTCGGTGACGTAGAGGCCGTTGCCCTGGCGCAGGTATTTCTGCAGCGCGCGGTAGTAGCGCACGAGGGGCGGGTAGACCAGCGCGAGCCGCGCGCGGTCGCCGGTGACGCGGAGGCTTTCCAGCTCCGCCCACGCCGGCAGGGGATTGTCGAGCGCGTCGAGCGTGAGGACGGGCGGGGGCTCCGGCACCGGGCGGCCCCGGTAGACCACGGCCGCCTCGGCCTGGGCGGGCGGGTTCCAGCAGTTGCGGCTGAGGAGTGGCCGTCGCTCGCGGTTCACCCAGGGTTCGTAATCCAGGCCCGTGGTGCGGTTGATCTCGCGGCAGATTTCGCCGTCAGCGTGCTGTCGCGCATAGAAATTGTCCAGGGAGCCGATGCCGGGCACGAGCGGGTGCGCCACGTTGCAGAACATCGACATGAAGCACGTATCCCACAGGAAGATGTTCTGGTTGAATGCGGCGTCGATGAACGGCGTGACAAAGCGGCTGCCCGGCGCCGGCTCGTGGAAGTTCCGGAACGCGAGCTCCCACGCCTTCCAGTACAGGGCGATCCATTCCGGCTTGTCCTCGTAGAGCGGCGCGGGCAACTGGTCGCGCAGGTCGGCGAACCGCGGCAGGGGTTGGGGCTGATACTCCTTTTTCGCAAAGTAGGCGCCTTGCGCGGATTCAGGCGCGGGCGCGCCGTCGGCGCGGAGCAGCAACGGCGGGCAAAGGGCGAGGGCCGGGATGGCCAACAGCAGGGGAGTCTTCATCGGAGAGCCGGACGCTGACCGGATTGGGCCACCGCCCGGCGACAGCGTCAACAGCCGCCGGGATGGCGCGATGGTGGGGTGGGCTCGCAGTCCGCCCCACCGGGGCGGAAGCGATTCGGGAGGATTCGCGTTATTCGCGGCAAGCCCCTCAAGCGGGCGGTCCAACCCTAGATCTGCAGCGAGTCAGGCGCTGGTGGCGGAACCTTCTCGTCCGGCGGTGACTCGGGGCGTGCGGCGGGTTCCGGCGGCGGCGCCAGAAGGTCGATCCGCCGATGGGTCGCCTTCACTTCCACCACCAGATCGTCGAACTCCCACTGTCCATCGGACTTTGAGGCCACGACGAAAACCGTGGCCCCGTCCTTCGGCCCGTGAATGGGAATCGCGAGCTCGGCCTTTCCCGAATTCCCGTTGATCTTGATGTTTCCAGTCACCCAAAGGCCGGGAGAGACGGGCGCGCCCAGCGCTCGGACCACCTCGGGGTCCGCCTGGGCTTGGGCCAGGGCCTGCCGGTAGACGTCCGAGGACTTGAGCAGGCCGAAGATCAACATCAGGAACAGGGCAACCGCTCCGCCGACGAACGTCAGCATTCCCAGGCCGAGGGAGGGCAGGAACCAGATCCAGTTGCGGTTCCACCAAGTCGGTCGGGTCGGCGTGCGCAGCACAGGGGGCTCGTCCATGAGGAATCCTTGGCGGGATATCATAGGCACGGCCGGCGGAACCGCCAGCCCGGGCCTTCGATCGGATCCAGCCGCACGGCGGCGGCCCGAGTCTCCGGGCCAGCGCTGACGAGCTGCGGGTCGGGCTTCCGACCGAGGCGCAGTCTTGTCCGTTCGGCTCCGCTGAAGGCCCCGAGCCTGTCGAGGGGCTGCACCGATTTCGTCGTTGCCCCAACCTTCAGCCGGCCGTCACCACCTCCGGAACCAGCATCTTCAAATCGTCGATCATGAGGAACACGACGCCGGCGGCCTTTTCGGTGGAGATGGTGAAGCGGGCCAGTTTCTCGCCTTCCGCGTCGCGGATCAGTTTCTCGACGCCGACACCGCAGCGCGCGCCGCCATCCCGATAGGTCGCGGTCACCGACGTGCGGATGGCGCAGCCCGAGCAATGGACGGTGCGGCCGCATCCTTCCGGAGAATGAGCGTGAATGCACTCCACGACATTGCCCACCGGGCGGCGGCAAATTTCCTGGATGGTCTTGCCGATGGCTCGGGCCGCGGCGGAGTTGGCGGCGAGCGACACGCCCTTGGAATCGATGGCGACGACCGGCACGTCGATCTGCTCAAGCAATTCGTTCAAGGTTGGGGTTTGCGCGGCTTCAAAGCGGTACAGGCATTCGGGGCAGATGCCGTGGGAGACACGGGCGCCGGGTTCTCCGGCGGATAGGGTCTTCTTGCACCAGGCGCAGACGACTTTCATGGCGGGCGGGGAAGAGAGAACTGAAGTCCTGAGTGGCGGTCTTGCCGCGAGGCGGCGGCAGGATGGGCGATGGGCATGATGAGGTGGCAGGCCGCAACCTTCTTCCTTCGGCACGGGTCGCGCGGGACTGAAGCGGGGCGGCCGCCCGAAAAATCCCATCGGTGGGAAAAGGCATTCCCGTGGATGGATTGGAAAGGCAGCTCTCAACCAAGCGCGGATGCGGCGCGATTTTTCTAGGCTCTATAGATCAATGAGTTGCACAACACGCGGTCGCTTGGCACGCTCCCTGCAATTGGGGAGGCACCAACGAAAGATCTCCCATGAAAGCCACTCTTCAAATCCTCATGCTCGTCCTCAGCGCCGGTTGTGCCCTCGCCGCCTTCGTCGGAGCCACCGTGCTCGCCCCTGCCTCGGCCTTCCTCACCAGCGACGTCGCCATGATGCTGTACTCCATGGTGGGCGTGCTGCTCATCAGCTTCAACGACTACTCCGAGCACCGGTCGATCGTCGTGCGAGCCCCGAAGGCCGCGCGGCCGTTCGCCGCCTGATCGCTCCCTCTGAACCGCCCGCGGCCGGCGCCCGGCGAATCCGGGCCCGGCGCGAGCCGAAGCCGCACTCAGCCCCATGTTGCACGTCGTCCTAATCCTTGCCGCCCTCGTGGTCGTGATGAGCTACGATTCGGCGGAACCATAGAACCCCGCGCCGGGCCCAACCCGGCGCGGGTATAATTTCCTGCGCGCGGCCCGGCCGCCGCGAAACCGCTCGATGGATCCTGTGTCCTGTGGACCCGGCCGCCCGCCTCGGAATCGCCAGGCGGGGATTCGTTTCAACCGCGCTCAGATCTGCCGCAGCAGCTCCGGCCGGGTACGGAACAGCAACAGCACCAACTCCCCAAAAAACGTGTTGGCCCACGCAAACCACTTCCGCGAAAAACGCGCCGGATCGTCCTTGTGGAACGACTCGTGCATGAATCCCGTGCCCGCATTGCTGGCGACCACCCTCTGGAGGCAGGCGACGATCTCGGCGTCATCCCGGCTGGTCATGGCCTGGGCGACGAGCGCGATCGGCCAGATGGAATCCGGGCCGGTGTGCGGTCCGCCCACGCCGGCCGCGGCCGTGCCGCGGAAATGCCACGGATTTTCGTCGCTCAGGACGAAGCGCCGCGTCGCGGCGTAAAGCGGGTCCTCGGCGGCGCAGGCTCCGAGGTACGGCAGCGCCAGCAGGCTCGGCAGGTTCGCGTCGTCGATGAACAGGGCGTTGCCGAAGCCGTCGACCTCGTAGGCCCAGATCCGGCCGTGCCGGGGATGCACCGCCGTCCCGTGCGCCTGCAGGGCCGCCTCGACCTCGCCACCCAGTTCGCGCGCGCCCCGGGCCAGGGCCGGGTCGGCGGCCGGGCCGTCGGCGAGTTCCGCGAGCTGCCGCAGAGCCACCGCGGCGAAATGGTTGCTCGGTATCAGGAACGGAAACACGGTCGCGTCGTCGCTCGGCCGAAAGATGCTCGCGATGAGCCCGTTCGGCCGGATGGGGTTGCCCCAGCCGCCGCCCGGCACGGCATCGGGCGCCCAGTCGGTGGTGCGCGTGAAGCTGTAGGGCCCGCGGCCGGTTTTGCGCTGCTGCTCGCGGAAGGTCCGGAGCACCGCGGCCATCGCCGCCTTCCAGTGGACGTCGAACACCGCCGTGTCGCCCGTGGCCTTCCAGTAGCCGTGGGCGAGCCGGATCGGCCAGCACAGGCTGTCCACCTCCCACTTGCGCTCGTGCAGCTCCGGCTTCATCGCGGTGTGGTCGTTGGCCCACGGCGACACGGCCGGACCATTGTTGAACGCGTTCGCGTAGGGATCGATCAGGATGCAGTCGACCTGGCGGCGAATGACGCCGGCCAGGAGCCGCTGCAGCTTCGGATCGCGCGGCGCGAGGCCGACGTAGGGCCAGACCTGGGCGGTGGAGTCACGCAGCCACATCGCGTGGATGTCGCCGGTGATCACGAACGTGTCCGGCTGCCCGGCGCGCTCGGTGTACTCAACCGTCGTGTCGAGCGTGTTCGGGAAACAATTCGCGAAGAGCCACGCGAGTTCGGCGTTCGGCAGCGCCGCCGTCACCTCGGCGATGGTCGCCTCGACGGCTTCGCTGGTGAACCGCCGCTTCTCCGGCGGGGGGCGCTGGGACGCGGGGCGATCGCGGCGCTCTCCACCCGGCATTTGGGAGCCCAGGGCCAGCCCCGCGGCCAGGGCCGAGCCCCGGCTCAGGAAGGCTCTCCGGGACATCATGTCAGCTCTTCTCGGTCGCCTTCGCGAGCGCGTCAAGAACGAGGTCCGGCGTGAGCAGCTCGGGCAGGATGATGGGATCGGTGCGGCCCGGGGCGTAGATCAGGTCAAACGGCACCGCGCTGCGGTCGAACGAGGCCAGGGCTTCCGTGATCCGCGGATCCTTGTTGGTCCAGTCCGCCCGCAGCAGCACCACGCCGTGCCGGCGCAGGGCGTCGCGCACCTTCTGCGAGGAGAACACGACCGCCTTGTTGCTCTGGCAGGTGGCGCACCAGCGGGCGGTGAAATCGACGTAGAGGAGTTTTCCCTCGCTCCGCAGCTGCGCGACGGTTTCCGGGCTCCACGGCTGCCAGACCACCTCGGTCGAGGGGGGTTGCGGCCAGCCCCAGGCCAGGCCCGCGGCCAGCAGCACCAGCGCGGCGCCGTAGCCGAAACGCCGCCGGCCCGCCGAGCCGCCGTGCTGGGTCCAGCGCCCGTAGACCCACACCGCCATCGCGATGAGCACCAGGCCCAACAGCACCTTGAGCAGGCCCGTGTCCGGCGTTTGGCCGGCGAGCACCCACACGAGGAAGCCCACCGTGGCGTAGAGCGGAAACGCCATCAGCTGTTTGAAGGTCTCCATCCACGCGCCGGGCTTGGGCAGCAGCTTCACCGCGTGCGGGAAGATCGAGAGCAGCAGGTAGGGAACCGAGAGACCGACGGCGATCGCCGAAAACACGGCGAGCGACTCGACCGGCGAGAGCGTGAGGGCGGCGCCGAGCGCCGGGGCGAGAAACGGGGCCGAGCACGGCGTGGCCACCACGGTCGCGAGCACGCCGGTGAAAAACGAGCCGGTGAAGCCGGATTTTGACTGCAGCTGCGCGCCGAAGCCCATGGCCGACAGGCCAAACTCGAACAGGCCGCTCATGTTGAAGGCGAACACCAGCAGCAGCACCGCCAGCGCGAAGACGAATCCCGGCTCCTGCAGTTGAAACCCCCAGCCGAGCTCGCGTCCACCCGCGCGCAGGACGATGAGCACGCCCGCCAGCGTCCAGAACGACAGCAGCACGCCGAGCGCAAACACGAGGCCGTGGAGCGTGACCTTGCGCCGGTCCGCGCCCGCCTGGTTGACGAAGCCGAGGATCTTGATGCCGAGCACGGGGAAAACGCACGGCATCAGGTTGAGAATCAGGCCCCCCACCAGCGCGAGCACTAGCGTCCCGAGAAAACCGCCACCGGCTTTCTTGTTACTTGTTACTTGATCCTTGCTACTTGGCGCCGCAGCCGCGGCGCCGAACGGCACATCAACGCGGATCCCCGGCACCTTTCCCGCCGCCAGCGCCAGCGTCCCGGACAGGTGGGTCGCGTCCTTTGGCCCGGCCGGATCGATTGGGAGGGTGAAGACAAGGGCGTTGCCCGCGTCCCGCGCGGGCTGCGGCTGGTCGTACGCGATGAGGCCGTCGTCCGCGAAGAAATGAAGATCGCCCGCGGCGAGCGCGGTGCCGGCGGGCGGCTGGACGGTGAACGTGACCGCCTGGTCCGTCCGGGTCGCGGTCAGTCTCCAGCCCGAGGGAGCATGCGGCAGCTGCCAGCGGGCCGCGTCGAGCCTGGCGCCCCATTGCGGATCGGGACCCGGCGGCGCGTCGGCCACGGGGAGGGTCAGCGTGAGGTCGGCGGTGCCCGGCACGCACACGTCGCGGCACATCAGCCAGTCGACCTTGGCCTTCAGGGTGACGTCGTGGCCGGCCGGCAGGTCCGCCGGCGGGGTCAGGGTGGCAAACAGGAAGACCTCGCCGTCGTAGCCGTTGCCGATGATGCCCCCGGTGCTGTCCTTCAGCACATGCGGCACCGGCCATTGAATGCCGCCCGCCTTCCAGCCGGCCGGCAGGTCCCATTTGATCGTCGTCGCGTAGCCGGTCCCGGCGTTCACCCAATAGCTGTGCCACTCGGGATCGTGCTTGATCTGCAGCGCCACGTCGAAGGCGTGGCCCGGCTGGACCGACGCCACCGCCGGCACCAGCTGGACTTCCACGGCCCCGTTGCGGACGGGGGCCGCCGGCGCCAGGCACCAGCCGAGCAGACCGACCGGCAGCGCACGGAGGAGGACCGGAGCCTTCATGAGGGGGAGCCTAAGGGCGTATGTTCGAGGTGCAAACCGCGAAGATTGTTCCCGGGCGGGCCGGCGCACGCCTGCAAACGTAACCGTTTGGAGGGCGGGGGCGGCCGGTCCGGCGGCGGTCCGACCGGGCGGGCTCAGTTGCAGCCGCAGCCGCTGCCGCCGACGCCCCGGCCACCGGTCGCCGATTCGCGCGAGAAATAGACGTGCTCGCTGTTGGCCGTGGCGAGCGGATCGCGCCCCGGATCCATCGTGTAGTCGGCCAGCGTGCCGCGTTCCCACGGCTGCACGCGCACCAGTCTGGCGTTGGTGCAGCCGCTGACCGCGGCGAGGCCGGCCAGACCGAGGAGCAGAATGGCGGCGAAACGGACGAGCGGGGCCTTCATGAGGGATTGGCTTTCTCGGCGAGCAGCGCGTCGATTTCCTTGCGCAGCTCGCGGTCGGTTTCCTGGCCGTGGTAGCCCTGGTGCAGGTAGCGCACCCGCCCGTCGCGCCCGACGAGGTACGATGTGGGCATGGTGGGAACCCGGACCTGCCGCACGAGCTGCTGACCCTGGTCGTGCAGCGCCGGGAAGGGCGGGTGGAGTTTCTTCACGAAGGCCGCGTAGGCCGCCGCCTTCTCGTCCACGCTGACGGCCACGATGACGAGACCGCGCGGGGCGTAATCGGCGTACAGCTTGGCATAGTCGGGGAACGACTCCTTGCAGGGCGCGCACCACGACGCAAAGAAGTCCACCAGCACCACCTTGTCGGCGGTGGCGGGCACCGTGCCGCCGGTCAGCCCGGCGGTCGCGAGCGAGGGGAAGGGATCGCCGACCTTGAGCTCGGCGCGGACGGCGGCGGGGAGCAGGCCCAACCCGAGGGCCAGGACGAACGGCAGAGATTTCCTAGGAGACGACATAGTGGGAGAATCCCCGGGTCTGCGCCCGGATCTGGTTGGTGAGCAGCAGGCCCTCCGCGTCGGGACAGGCCTGGATGAAATCGATGCCCTGCGGCACGCCGAGCACGAAGGCGGTCGTCGACAGCACGCCGGCCTGGAGACAGGTGCCGGCGATGACCGTGGCCTGCGAACAGCCGTTCGCCACCGGCCAGCCGGTGCGCGGATCGAGGATGTGGCCGTAGCGGCGGCCGTTGAGTTCGAAACAGCGGACGTAGTCGCCCGACGACGCGATGCCGCGACCGCCGCGCAGGCCGACGCTGGCCCAGGGCGTGCCGGGGCGCCGCGGGTCCTCGAGGCCGATGTGCCACGCGGGCCGGCCCGGCGGGGCGCCGAGCGCCCGCAGATCGTGACCGAAATCCACCAGGACGTCGGCGAGGCCGTGCTCGGTGGCGATCTGCGCCGCGACGTCGACCGCGTACTCCTTCCCGAAACCGCCGAAATCGAGCGCCATGCCGGGCTCGGGCAGGAAGATCCGCCCGGGCGCCCGCTGCACCTTGGGCCAGCCCACGAGACGCCGCGCCGCGGCGATCTCCTCCGCGGTCGGAATGCGCGGCCGGTCGGCCTTCCAGTTCCAGAGGCGGATGAGCGGGAGCGCCGTGGGGTCGAGCACGCCCTGCGTCATCGTGTACATCGTGTCGCAAAGCTGGAGCAGCCGCTCCATGTCGTCATCGACCTCAACCCAATCGTGTCCCGCCGCGGCGTTGATCCGGCTCACCAGGCTGTCAGGGCGGAAGCGCGAGTACTTCGCCTCGAACGCCTGCACCCACGCGACCACCGCCTGCTCGAAGTCGTCGGAGCGGTCGCGCCCCCCGGGCGCCGCGTACTGGATCTCGCAGGTGGTGCCCATCGCCGGAAAACCCAGCCGGCGCAGCGGCGCCGCCGGCGTGGCGCCGGTCGCCGCAGCGGGTCGGAGGGACGTGGAGGCGACGGGAGGCATGGGGGGGAACGGGCGGCCGGTGCTACCAGGAAATCGTGAAGCCGGTGTTGAGGATGGTGGCCTGCGGGTAGGCGCTTTGCGGAGTGATGCCGTCCTTGCCCCGCATTTCGTACTTTTCGAGCGCAACGTCGCCGCGGATCGTGCTCGAGAGCGTCACCGTGAGCTTCAGCCCGTAGGTGTAGGTGCGCAGGGCGGAGAGGCGGTGGTCGGAGGAGTAGAAGGGTCCATCGGGGAGCGGCACATTGCCCACGGGCTGGATGCCGGTCGTGTCGAGGTTGTAGTGATAGAAGCGCGCCTTGGTCTGGTCATAGCCGCGGAGCTCGGGCTCCAGGATCACATGGCTGCCGATGCGCTGCAGCCACTTCAGCTCGACGGTGTGAGCGTAGGTGTCGTACGAGTCGTGATAGAAGCGGTAGCTCGCGTCGACCGCGGCGTTCAGGCTGGGGAAGGCGTGGTTCAACGCGCCAAGGAAGACCCATTTGGTGCGTTTCGGCGGCCGGTTCTCCGCGTAGGTGAACGGCAGGAAGATGCCCGGGGCGACCTCGACGCTTTTCTGCACCAGCTTGTACGGGTCGCTCAGGTAGCCGGACTGGCGCTCCCAGCTGAGATTGAAGGTCACGAACGTGCGCGGGCTGAGGAGCTGCTTGACGCCGATCATCGCGTCCGACGCGCGCTTCTTGTCCCAGGGCGCCTGATAGAACACCTTGACGCGGTCATCCGTGCCGGCGATGCCGAGCAGCAGCTCGGTGTTCTTCTCGTTAAAATCCGTGATGGTGTTCAACGAGAGTCCGTTCGAGAGGTAGTCGCTCTCCAGGCTGTGGGCGTAGCCGAGGGCGACGTTGGTGCCGGAAAACTGGCGCGAGAGCGTCGTATTCCACGCCTTGCGGCGGTCGTGCATCTCGGTGAGCACGACCTGGTCGCTGCCCGCCGGAGCCGGCTGGCCGTTCGGCGTCGCGCCGGCAATGGAGTCGATCACGCCCTCCGCCTGGAGATGGAAGTCGCCGCCGAGATCCTGGCTGGCGAACAGGCCGTCGGTCTTGACGGCGATGCGACCGCCGGATTCGCGGTAATCTTCGTATTTGTAGCTCAAGTCGCCCTCGGCGCGGGCGGGACGCGGATTCGTCAGCAAAAGCCAGAGGGCAAAACCGGTACTGAGTCCGAGCGAGCGGATTCGGGGGGGTAATACACTCATTTGGGTGATTGAGGGATGGTGATGCGCAAGGGCCGGCGTGCGGACCGGCCCCGGCGGGCGAGGGACCGTCGCCTAACTACTTGGTTCCATCAAACTTGTTGACGGGAAAAGTCCGGCGGGCGCTGGTGCAAATCCGCTGCGGCATCACGGCGCGGATCCCGCCGAATCCGCGCAGCGCCCCGAGCAGCGCCAGCGCCGCGACGAACCACAGTTCCATGGCGCCGACTCCCTTGGCCGCGGGCGTGGCGGCGGCGACGGGCCCGCCGCCGCCGGTGCCGGTCGGCGGTGGGGTCGAGCCTGTTGACCCGGTGGGCGGCGGTGGCGCCGCCGCCGTCAGCGCGAAGGTCGACACCATGCCGCTGCCCGCGATTTCGCGGATCACTCCGTTGCCCGTGTCCGCCACGAAGATGTTCCCGCCGCCATCGACCATCAGACCGTGCGGCTGGTTGAAGAGCGCGCTCCCGCCGGCACCGTCGCCCAGCCCGGCGACGCCCGCCACGCCCGCGATCGTCGTGACGGTGCCGCCCGCGGCGATCTTGCGGATGGTGGAATTGCCGGTGTCGGCCACGTAGACGACGCCGGCGCCGTCGACGGCCACGCCGAACGGCTGGTTGAAGAGGGCGTTGGCCCCGACGCCGTCGTTCGCGCCGCTGATGCCGGCCGAACCGGCGAGGGTCGAGACCGTGCCGTCCGGGGCGAGCTTGCGGATCGTGTCGTTGTAGGTGTCGGCGATGTAGAGATTGCCGGAGCTGTCCGCGGCGATGCCGTTGGGGAAATTGAACCGCGCGGCGGTGCCGTTGGCGTCGACGTCGCCCCGGGCTCCGGCCGCGCCGGCAATGGTCGTGACGGTGCCGTCGGGGGCGATCTTGCGCACGGTGGCGTTGAACGAATCCGTCAGGTACAGGTTGCCGGCGGCGTCGATCGTCATTCCGCTCGGCGAGTTGAAGGATGCCGCGCTGCCCTTGCCGTCCTGGTTGCCCCGCGCGGTGCGCGAGCCGGCAACCGTCGACACGCCGCCACCGGAGGAGATCTTGCGCACCAGACCGTTGCCGGTGTCGGCGAGGTAGACGTTGCCGCTGGGATCCAGGGCGAGGCCGTCCGGCTGGCTGAATTGCGCGGCGGTGCCCGTGCCGTCCACCGCGCCGGCCATGCCGCTCGAGCCGGCCAGGGTGCTGACGCCGCCGGCCGGCGTGATCTTGGCCACGACGTCGGCGGAGGAGTCCCCGACATAGAAGTTGCCCGAGCCGTCCTCGGCGACGCTGACGGGATACTGGAGGAGGCCGTTTCCGGCCGAGCCCGGGGAGATCGTGAGCATGGCGCCGGTGCTGGTGACCGAGCCGGCCGCGTTGGTCACAACGACCGTGTAGGTGCCGGCATCGGCGGCGGCGGCGCTCGCGATCATGTACGAGGCGCTGGTGGCGCCGGAGAGGTTGGCGCCGTTCTTCTGCCATTGATAGGTGGGCGCCGGCGATCCGGACGCGGTGACGGAGAAGGTGACCGGGGTGCCGGCGTTCACCGTCTGACTCGCCGGCTGGGTCGTGATGGCCGGCGCCGTGTTCGTGGGCGGCGGCGCGTTGACGGTCAGCGTCGCGCCGGAACTGGTGACCGAGCCGGCGGAGTTCGTCACGACGACGGTGTAGGTGCCGGCGTCGGCGGCGGCCGCGCTGGCGATCGCGTACGAGGCGCCGGTGGCCCCGCTGATGGCCGCGCCGCCTTTCCGCCACTGATAGGTCGGCGCCGGGGATCCGCTGGCGGACACGCTGAAGGTGACCGGGCTGCCCGCCGTCACGGTCTGGCTCGCGGGCTGGGTCGTGATGGTGGGCGCGGTGTTGGGTGGAGGCGCCGCATTGACGGTAAGCGTGGCGCCGGAGCTGGTGATCGAGCCGGCGGAGTTGGTCACGACGACGGCGTACGTGCCGGCGTCAGCGGCGGCCGCGTTCGAGATCGTGTAGGAGGCACCGGTGGCGCCGGCAATATTGGCGCCGGCCTTCTGCCATTGATAGGTCGGCGCGGGGGTCCCGGTGGCCGTGACGCTGAAGGTCGCCGACCCGCCGGCAGTCACGGTCTGGCTCGCCGGCTGGGTCGTGATCGCGGGCGCGACGGTGGCCGCGTTGACCGTCAGCGTCGCGCCGGAGCTGGTGACGGAGCCGGCGGAATTGGTCACGACAACCGTGTACGTGCCGGCGTCGGCGGCGGCCGCGCTCGCGATCGTGTAGGAGGCGCTGGTGGCGCCGCTGATGGCCGCGCCGCCCTTCTGCCACTGGTAGGTCGGCGCGGGCGAGCCGCTCGCCGTGACACCAAAGGTGACCGAGCTGCCCGCGGTCACCGTCTGGCTCGCGGGTTGGGTCGTGATCGTGGGGGCGGTGGTGGTGGAGCTCCCCGTGACGGTGATGGTGTACGCATAGGTGGGCGATTTGAGGCCCGTGCCGTTGGCGAACTCCCAGGCCAGCAGCGTCACCGCATAGGCCCCGGCGGTCGTCGGCGTGCCCGCCAGGTTGAGCGTGGTGACGTTGACGGTGCCCGGCGCGGTCAGCCCGGAGAAGTTCAATCCGGGTGGGATCGTCCCGCCGACGGTCCACGATTTGGGCGGCGAGTCGGTGCCATTGATCGTGTAGAAGACGCTGACGGCGGTGCCGGTCGAGACGGTGATCCCGGTCGCCGTGCCCGAGCTCGGAACGAGCGTCGTGGCGCCGGCGAGGGAATCGACCGCGCCGAGGGCGGCCGCGGTGGCGACGACGGATTTCAGGAGCGTGCCCGCGGGCGACGCGATCACCATCTCGTCGGCGACGGCAGCGACGCGGAGCACGGGCGTGCGCTGGAGGAGGGCGATCAGGATCGCGCCGTTGAGCTGGATCCAGTTGAGCCGGCGATTGAGGAGGGCGGCGAAATTCATGACGCGCGACGGACAGGGGTCCAAACGGGTGGTTCCACGCCCGCCAGACTGCTCCACCCGGATTGTCTGGGGCCGCGGCCGGAGCCGCCCGCCGCGGGGCTGCGCGATGCCCGGCCGGCCGTGCCCGCAGGTGCAGGCGCCGGCCGACCTCGGCGGGCCCGATCGACTGGATGCCTTTGGGGGTAGCATGCTGCATACGGGAGCGAGCCTCGGGAGGCGCGCAACGGCGCCGGGGTGAAAAGCCCGTCAATGTCGCCGCGCGGGGGCGGATTTTTGCAGGCCTGTGACAAAAGCGACGCCCGGCTTGCCCGCGGCGCCCCGTCGTGTCAGTCGTTCCGCCGATGAAGACACGGACGTTTGACGGCACGGGCTTTTCCGCGGGCGAGGTCGGTCTGGGCACCTGGCAGCTGGGCGGGGACTGGGGCGAGGTCCCGGACGAGGTCGCGCTGGCGACGTTGCGCGCCGCGCACGAGGCGGGCACCAATTTCTTCGATACGGCGGACGTCTACGGCGCGGGCCGCAGCGAGCAGCTGGTCGGCCGATTTCTCAAGGAGACCCGCGCGAAGGTCTTCGTGGCCACGAAGCTCGGCCGGGCCGCCGACCCGGGATGGCCCCGGAATTTCACCCGCGACAGCGTGCGGCGCCACACCGAGGCGTCCCTGCGCCGCCTGGGCGTGGACGCCCTGGACCTGACGCAGCTGCACTGCGTGCCGCCGGAGGTGCTGAAGCGCGGCGAGATGTTCGGCTGGCTTGGCGAGCTGCAGGCCGAGGGCAAGATCAGGGCCTTCGGCGCCAGCGTCGAGTCCATGGACGAAGCCTTGTGGTGCCTGCAGCAGAAGGGCTGCGCCTCGTTGCAGATCATCTTCAACGTCTTTCGGCAAAAACCCATCGCGACCCTGTTCGCCGCCGCGCGGGCGCGGGGCGTGGCCTTCATCGTGCGGCTGCCCCTGGCCAGCGGGCTGCTGGCGGGCAAGTTCACGCGGGCCACCCGTTTCCCGGCGGGCGATCACCGCAACTACAATCGCGACGGGCAGGCGTTCAACGTCGGCGAGACGTTCGCGGGGCTCCCGTTCGAAAAGGGCGTGGAGCTGGCGGATGCGCTCAAGCCGCTCGTTCCGGCCGGCTACACCATGGCCGAGATGGCGCTCCGCTGGTGCCTCGATTTCGATGCGGTGAGCGTCATCATTCCCGGCGCGAAGAATCCGCAGCAGGCGCGCGCGAATGCGCGGGTGTCGGGGCTGGCGGCGCTGCCGCGCGAGCTCCATCACCAGCTCGCCGAGTTCTACCAGCGCGACGTCCACGCGCACATCCGCGGCCCGTATTGACCCTCCGACCCGGTCCGCCTCAGCCTTCGGGCGGGACGCCGGCCGGCCGCGGGGCCGTGGCCCGGGCGAGGCGCGCCGCCAGCAGCACCGCCGCGCAGGCCAGGCCGGCCGCGAGACCGGCCCAGACGCCGCGGGCGCCGAACCCGGCCTTGAAGGCGAGCAGATAACCCGCGGGCAGCGCGACGAGCCAGTAGGCGAGAAACGTGATGGCGGTGGGGACCTTGACGTCGGTCAGGCCGCGGAGCGCGCCGGCGCTGACGACCTGCCCGCCGTCGAAGATCTGGAACACCGCCGCCACGAGCAGCAGGTTCGCGGCGAGCGCCGCCACGTCCGGGTCGGTCGTGAATCCCCGGCTGATCCAGCCGCCGCCGAGCGCGAAGATGAGCCCGAAGCTGCCCATGACCGCCACGCCGAGGCCGAGGGCGCCAAAGCCGATCGGGCGCAGCGCCTCCCGGCGTCCGGCGCCGACGGCCTGGCTCAGGCGGATGCTCACCGCCATCGCGAGGCCCAGGGGGAACATGAAAGTGAACGAGGCGCAGCTCAGCGCGATCTGGTGCGCGGCCAGCGGCACCGTGCCGAGCCAGCCCATCAACACGGCGGCCGTGGAGAAGGCGCCGACCTCAAAAAGCAGCTGCCCCGCCACCGGCACGCCGATCTGGAACATCTCGCGGAAATGGCGCCATTGCACCGCGGCCAGGCTGCGGACGCGGGGCAGCAAGGGACGGAAGCCGGGCTGCCGGCGCAGCCAGAGCCAGAGCAGGCCCGCGCCCAGGGTTCGCGCCAGCAGGGTCGAGCAGCCCGAACCGGTCAGCCCCAGCGCGGGCGCGCCGAGATGGCCGAAGATGAACACCCAGTTGAAGAACGCGTTCAGGCCGACGCTGAGGAACAGGATGCTCATCGGCAGCCAGGGCCGCCCCATCGCCTCGCTGAACTGCCGCAGCGCCTGGAACACCATCGTCGGCACCAGGGACACGGCGATGATGACGAAGAACGGGTTCACGGCCGCCACCACCTCGGGAGGCTGGCCAAAGCGGCGGAGCTGGGTCGAGAGCCCGGCGAGGACCAGGGCCGTGAGCACGCTCACCGCGAGCGCCAGCGCCAGGCCATGCTGCAGCCACCGCGCGCACTCCTCGTTCCGGCCCGCGCCGTGCGCCCGTGCCACCAGGACCGACACCGGCGACAGCAGCCCCAGCCCAATGAGGAAGAAGAAACCAAAGACGCTCCCCGCGAAGGCCGAGGCCGCCAGCGGCACACGGCCCACGTGGCCGATCATCGCGCTGTCGGTCAGGCCGATCAGGATCTGGCTCACCGAGCCCGCCGTGATCGGGAGGGCCAGGGCGAGCGTCGGACGCAGTTCGGCGAGGATGGATTTGAGGCGGAACACTGGGGGGACGGGGCGGGGGCCTTCTCCGGACCCGGCGGCGCACGTGTCCGCGGCTTGCCGGGGGTGAGGGAAGCGGTTACGGTGCCCCGCGATGAAACGGCGCAGCGTTGGGCTGGGTCTGGGTTTGCTGCTGGTGCTGGTGATGCTGGCTTGTTTCTACTGGCTCAAGCGCCAAACGGCGCCGGCGCCTCCGGTGGTCGATCTCACGAAGCACGACGGCCAGACGATCGATTTTTCCTCCGGCCGGCCGGTCGTGAAGGATACTCCGGCCGACAAGGCCGCGCTGGATCAGGCGGTGAAGGAGATGGAGGCCGCGGCCCGGGAGGTGACGTTCACGCCGCCTCCGCCGCAGACCGCGGATCAGAAGGCGGTGACGCCGCCCAAGAAGTAGGATCGGGCGCGGTGGCTCCCCGTCAGAGCGGCTGGCGGACGCGGATGGTGAAGTTCCGGGCCAGGTTGTTGGCGGAGGTGAACTTGACCGCCTGGGTCGCGTTCGCCGGCAGCGTCAGCGATTGGAACGGCGTTTCATCGCCGGTCGAAAAGCCCTGCTCGTCCTTGAAGACGCAGTTGGCCTGAACCTTCATCAGACGGTTTTCGCGGTTCTTCACGTTGGCCACGATCTCCAGCCGGCCGTCCGGCAGGAACCGCTCCTGCAAACCGGTGCAACTGATCAGGGTCTGCATGGTCTGGTCGAGGAGCACGAATTTGCCGGTGTTCTCGATCGTGTATTTCGTGTTGTCCGGCGGCGGCGGGGCCGTCGGCACCGTCCGACAGCCCCCGAGCAGGGCGGCGGTCAGCAGCAGAAACAGGAAAAGGCTCCGGTGAGGATTCATGGGTGGGCGGGGTTGGCTTGGGGGGCGGCGCGCCGGGCTCAGTCCGCACCCGGTATTGGGGGCACGCGGGGCGTGGAGTGCAAGACGGCGCTGCGCCGGCGGGGCGGGGCCGCGGGGGGACGATCTGGCGGCGCGAAAACCGGCGCCGGCTCCGCACGGCGGCGGCGGGAAGGAGTTCTCATGGCGGGATGTTGGTCAGGGGTGGGAGACACGGCGCCCCCGGCAAGGTTTCATCCAACCCCGCGCCCGAAGTCCAGCCCCGCCCGCCGGCCTATTTGGCGCCAACCTCCTCACCGCCGGCCATTAGCGGCGCCGGCTGGGGCCGGTGGCGCCGCAGCCACGCGGTGAAGCGCTCCA
>JBAIXJ010000074.1:0-1790 GCA_037916645.1 Opitutales bacterium
GGGCGGGCCGAGGCGAGAATAGGATGAATAGGGGAATGGGGGAATGGGGCCATTCGCCAATCGGAGATCACGCGGCGCGGTCATGGATCCAAAGCGCCGATTGAAAATCGGTGTTGGTCAGGACTGATTCGCCCTGCGCCTCAGGAAGGCCATGTAGCCGTTCAGGACCTTGACCACAGAACCGACGTTTGCCCGGCACTCGCAAACTAACGGGGGCGGCAACAAATCCTCGTCGACGGCCGTGATAACGTGCTCCAACACCTCGAAGCATGATCCGCGGGCGTGGGCGCAAAACCGATATGTGTCCAGGTAATGGTACCGGCCGTAGCCCTCGGCGATGTTCGCTGTAATGGATCGTGCGGCGCGCAATAATTGGTCGGCCAATCGATAGTATTCCACCGCCGGGAGCTGCCGCACCCATTCCCGTGCGACGCGCAGCCGAAACTTCCGGGCCTCCTGCCAGCACGCCAGGTCCTCAAAGGTGTAGGTTTCCGTGGGTGGCGATGGGGCGGTATCCATTGTTTCTACATGGTAGAAATCGCCTTCCGATGGCAGGTTCGTTCGTCACCGTCTTTTCTCGGAGTACTCCGCATTCATCCAGATCCGCCGCCCGCGTAGCCCTATTCCCCTATTCTCCTATTCTCAAATAGTCTCATGGTCTGTTCCCGATTGCGCCCGTCGGCAAATCGGACAACCTGAGGGCAAATCCATGCTCACGCACCACCGGCGGGCCCGCACTCGCCTGCTGCAGGCCGTGGACGCCGCCCTCTTCGGCGTGGCGCTGCTCGCCTCGTATGGGTTGCGTTCGGAGTACCTGCTGTGGAACCGGCCCGCGCTCGAGCCGTTCGTGAACTACCTGGTGCTGGTGCCGCTGTTCCTGCTCCTCGGCCCGGCCATCCTCGCGGCCCAGGGCTTCTACCGCCCGCCCCGCGCGGCGCGCTGGCTGGCGTCGGTGGGCAGCCTGACCCTCGGCTGCGTCTTCACGGTTCTCGGCGTGATTCTCGCGCTGTTCCTGTTGCGGCTCCAGCTCGCCCGCTCCGTCGTGATCCTGACCGGCGTCCTCGGCTCGCTCCTGATCGCCGCCCGGGCCGCGATCACGCTGCGGCTCGACGCCCGCCGTCCAGCCCGGGATCCGCTGTTCCGCCGGGTGATGTGGGTCGGTCTCCCGGAAGAGGTCGCGCGTTACCGGGCCCGCCTGGCCGCGGATGAGCAGGAGTTCCTCCAGACCGTGGCCGAGCACGACCCCGCCCGGGCCCCGCTGACGGAGTTCGCAGCGCTGCTTCACCAGCACTCCGTCAACGTCGTGATCCTCTGCCTGGCCGGACTGGATCCCGCGGCGGCGCGGGCCGTGCTGGCCGCCTGCGAGCGGGAGGGCGTGGAGACCCTGGTCCGCGCCGACCTCTTTCACTCGCCGGTTTTTCGCCCGGAGCTTGACCGCTTTGGCGGCGAACCCGTGGTCTACTACCGTCCCCACCCCGCCAGCGGGTGGCCGCTGACCGCCAAGCGGATCCTGGACTACGCGGCCGCGGCCGTGCTGCTGGCGTTGCTCCTGCCGGTCTTCGCGGTGCTCGCCGCGGCGGTCAAGCTGACGTCGGCGGGGCCGGTGCTTTTCCGGCAGCGCCGCTGCGGCCTCAACGGCCGGCCGTTCGACATGATCAAGTTCCGCTCCATGGTCCGCGACGCCGAACAGCACCAGGCCGCCCTCGCGGAGCGCAACGAGATGACCGGCCCCGTCTTCAAGGTGCGCCACGACCCCCGGGTGACGCCGGTGGGGCGTTTCCTGCGGCGCC
>JBAIXJ010000075.1:0-3650 GCA_037916645.1 Opitutales bacterium
TCCACCTGCTTGTTGACCTTGCGGATGCGGAGGGCGCCGTCCACGAGCATGATGAGCAACGGCGCGTTCTCGTAGATCGCCGCCAGTTCCTCCTCGCGATCCTGGACCGCCCGTTCGGCCTGCTTGCGCGCGGTGATATCGATGCCCGTCGCGACGACGTGCCGGATTTTCCCCGCCGAGTCGGTCAGCGCGGTATTCGACCAGGCGAGGAGCCTCCGTGCTCCATTCTTGGTCAACCAGTGGTTTTCGTGGAAATTCGGGAAGTCGCCGGCTTTGACCGCCCTCCACGCCCGCTTGACGTTCCGCAGATCCTCCGGCGGGACCAGGAGATCCCAGTATTGCCGGCCCCGCACCTCTGCCTCCGTGTAGCCGGTGAGCAGCTCGCCGGCCCGGTTGAAGCGGGTGATCCGTCCGGCGCGGTCCACCACGACCACCACGGCTCCCGCCGTGTTGAGGACGGCCGAGACAAAGTCCCGCTCCAGGCGCAACGCCTCCTCTGTCTCCGCCTGCGCCGCCCGCAGCCGGAAGGCGGCGATGCCGTGGCTCAGGTCGTTCGCCAGTTCGGTGAGCAGATGCACGTCCTCGTCGGAAAACGCATCGGGCTCCCGGGAATAAAGGGTGATCGCGCCAAAGGCCCGCCCGCCGGCCCGGAGCGGCACCGCGAGCGAGGAGGCGTAGCCGCGGCGCCGGGCCGCCTCGCGCCATGGGGCAAAGGCCGGATCGGTCAGCATGTTGCGGCAGCCCGCCGGCTTGCCGGTCCGGATGGCGGTGCCGGTGGGGCCGCGGCCGCGTTCGGAGTCCGCCCACGTCAGCCGGAGGGACCGAATATAGCCGGCGTCGAAGCCGGCGTGGGCCGCCAGGCGGACGCTTTTGTCCTCATCGTCCTCGGCATAGCCAATCCACACCATCCGGTGCCCGCAATGGCGCACGATGATCCGGCAGACATCGCGGAGGTATCGGTCTTCATCCCTGGCCCACAGGAAGGCCTGGTTGCTGTCGCTGAGCGCCTTCAGGGTCCGGTTGAGCCGGGCCAGTTCCGCCTCGCGGCCTCTGCGCTCCGTGATGTCGTCGAACACGGTGAAGACCTCGTGGGGCTTGTCTTCCCCGGGGCGGGTGAGAGGCACGGCGGTGATGGTGATCCAGCGCCGGGCCCGCTCCCGCGGGTTGTACATGCCCATCACGACGTCGCGCACCTCGCGGCCGGTCCGCAACGCCACCATCGCCGGATGCTCGGCGCCGGGAAACGCCGTGCCGTCGGCCCGGACGGTCTGATCCTCCATGCCCGCCGAAGTTTCGCCCAGGAATTCCTCTTGGGTCCGGCCCAGGATGCGCTCGGCCGCGGGATTCATCGCCATCACCCGGCCCGTGGCGTCCTGATAGACCACACCGTTCACCATCGATTCAAACAGCCGGCGGTACTCCTCCTCCGAACGGCGCAATGCCTCGGCAACCCTCGCGCGCTCGACGGCGTGTCGGATGACGCGGGCGAGCTCATGGCCGTCCGTGCGGCCGCTCATGAGATAATCCTGCGCGCCGAGGCGGCGGGCGGCTACGCCGAGCTCCTCCTGCCCGGGGCCGGTCAGAACGATGACGGGCACCCGGAGGCGCTCCGCGTTCACCCGCCGGAGGGCGTCCGCGCCCGCCAGGTCGGGCGACGACAGGTCCAGCAGAAGCACGTCGAATCGCCCGCTCCGCAGACGCGCGAGGGCGTCACCCCCGCGCGGCTCCCGGGTGATGATGAAGCGGTCCGGCCGTGCGCGGCGCAGCAGCTCGTCCAGCTCCCTGGCGACGGAGGGGCGGACGGCGGCCAGCAGGATTCGGATGGCAGTGGCGCTCATGATCCGGTCGGGGTGGCGGCGCAACCTGGGGTCTGGCCGGGGCGCCCCTCAGGCCCTGCCGTTGATGGCCCCGCTGGTGATCGCGTACCGGGTGAGCCCGGCGGTGTCGTGGATATCGAGCCTGGCCATCAGTTGCTCGCGATGTTTCTCCACCGTCTTGATGCTGATGCCGAGTTCCGCGGCGATCTCCTTGTTGGGTGCGCCCTCCGCAATCAGCTGCAGCACTTCAAGCTGACGGGGAGTCAGCCGCGGCCCGCCGGCGGTCCGGCCGCTCCGCGGCCCGGCACGCACGGCGGCCTGCTGCAGCCGGCGGGCGACGGGCCGGCTGAAAAATGCGTTCCCGGCCGCGATCTCCCGGATCGCCCGGACCAGGGTCTGGCCCGAACTCTGTTTCTCAAGAAACCCGCCGGCGCCAGCCTCGAGCATGCGCACGACCTGTTGGTCGTCGCCGCTGGCCGAAAGGACGAGCACCTTCGCCAAGGGGTCGTCGCGCCGGATCTGCCGGGTGGCTTCCACTCCGTTGAGCCGCGGCATGGCCACATCCATCAGGATGACGGTTGGGCGGAGTGTCCGCGCCAACCGCACCGCCTCCCGGCCGTTCGTGGCTTCGCCGACCACAAGAATGTCGTCGGTGGTCTCGAGGAACGCCCGTATTCCCTCGCGAACCACGGCATGGTCTTCCGCCAGCAGGATGGTGAGAGACTTCATGGAGCCGCACCCACGGATGGTGTCAGTCGGCTGGACGAGGCAGATCTATCGTGGCCGTGGCCTGATTCAACGGCGAATTTCCGCCAAGCCCTTGCTGAAGAAAATATCCCGGGGAGGCCGCATCGGCTCGGAGCAGGCCCGGTGCCGGAGGAACGAGGGTAGGGTAACACCGTATGGTCCCGAGGGCGGGTGCCGGCTATCGTCCCACGTCGTGAGACAGGCGCCTATTGGCAGCCATAACCCCGCCGCCGCGCCGATGCAGCGGACGCGCGCACGGTCTGTCCCAGTCCCATCCGCGCGACGGCGGGCTCAATCACTTGCCCATGCCACCGTTGTCAATCTCCAGCTCGATCGGTTGCTCTGAAGCGGACGAGAGAACCCGGCTCGATCTCGCGTCGGCGTCCGACTTGACCTCCTCCCGTCGCCGGACCGGGCGGTCCCGAAGCGAAGCGCGGTCGGAGGCGGACGGCTCGTCCCCGGTGCCGAACCCCGGAACGGCGCCGGAGGAGAATCGCTCCGACCCGGACGAAGACGCGGAGGCCGAAAGCCCGCGCGATGAGCGTTCGATGCTGCAGCTCTATATGCGCGACGCGCGACGGACTCCTCTCTTGACGCTGGCGGAGGAGGTGCAACTCGCGGCCCGGATCCGACAAGGCGACGCGGCCGCCCGCGAACAGATGATCAAGGCCAACCTCCGCCTCGTGGTCAAAATAGCTTACGACTACAAACACCTGGGCCTGCCGATCATGGACCTCATCAGCGAGGGCAACATCGGACTGATCAAGGCGGTGGAGCGCTTCGATCCGCTCAAGGGCGGCAAGCTCAGCACCTACGCCGCGTGGTGGATCAGGCAGTCGATGAAGCGGGCGATCGCCAACCAATCCAAGACGATCCGCCTGCCGGTCCACCTGATCGACCGGTTCGTGCGCATGCGGCGGGTGAACCTGCAGTACACGGAGATGCTTGGGCGCGAGCCTGACACCGACGAGCTGGCGGCCGCGATGGATCTGCCGGTGGAGAAGGTCGCGCTCTACCGCGCCGTCAGCATGCATCCCGCTTCGCTCGACGCCCCGCTCGGGGACGATTCCGCGTCCGCGGTCCTGG
>JBAIXJ010000076.1:0-2093 GCA_037916645.1 Opitutales bacterium
CGTCGTGCGCGGCAACGAACCCCTGGAGGTTGTTGTCCCCGACGGTCAGGGGGACCGCATCGGCCTCGAACTCGACCTCGCCGGTGGGATTGGTCTGGATGGTCGCCTTCTTGCCTGCGACCTCGATGAGATCGATAGCCCGGAAGCCGACGGCCACACCGTGGACCTTCACCGCCTCCTTGTCAGTCTCCGAGTGCATGGCGGGGCTGACAATGCGGACGTCGGGGTGGTTCATGGTGAAGATCAGTTGCCCGCTAGATTTGTCGGCGGCGTTGGCAACGATGACGATGGCACTGGCCCCGGGATTCACGGCGAAATCGGAAACCTGGAACTCGACGGTGGTTGGAGCAAGCGGCTTGGTGATGGCGGCGGCGTTGTTGACGGTGACCGAAGCGATGCCGCTGGCGTGCGAGGCGACGCCGCGCAGGTGGACGCGGGTGGCGGGAATGTCGAGGACCTTGCCCGCCTCCGCTCCGACCGGATCGAGCATGCTTATCACGGGCGGGGCCGCGGGCGGCGCGGGCCGCAGGCGCGCCTCACGAGCGGCGATCTTGTCGAGAATCCCGTCGAAGTCCATCACCACATCGATGAGCTCCTGGAACGGAAGCACATCGGCCCAATCGAGCTTCTGATTGCCGGTCCTCTGAACGTTCTCGACCCAGGACCGGTGGACGCGGAAGAAGTGGTAGGTGCCACCGCCGCGAAACTTGTACTCGGCTTCTGGCAGGGTGGTCCCCCAGAACCGCCACTGCTGGGCAGTGGTGAGGTCGGAGCGCTTGAGCTCAAAGGCGTGCGCCTTGTCCTGGGGCGGTCCGAGGACTTCGAACTTAATCGTGGTACGCGAGACGTAAAGATAGCCGGCGCATCCGGTGGTCGTGTGCTGATGGGCGACCGGGTAACGGATGACGGGATCACTACCCTGGGAGACCAGGTCGGGCCCGTCCTCGGTGGTGACCGTTCCCTTGGGAGTGGCTCCCCTGCCGAATTGCGCAACCGCGGCGGTAGAGAGGCAAACGACGACAACGAACGTGAGCATGCGGGAGCGCAGGCTCATTTGCGCCTCCTGAGAATCTCCTGCTCGGTCTCCATGGCCTGGCGGGCGCGAGCAATGCCGGCCTTGGCGGCGGCGTCGTTAGGATCGATGTCGAGGGCGGAGCGGTAGGTGTCGATGGCCGCGGCGTAAGCCCCCGAATTGGTGAGGCGCTCGCCATCCTCGAGCAATTCCCTGAGCCGGCGCTGCTGGGCGGCGGCGGCGGCCGTCTGTTCCTTCCTGGTTTCGCGCGCCGCCGGTTTCGGCGAAGGCTTGGGCTCCGGCCTGGGCGGCGCCTCCTCCCTGGCTTGCGTGATCGCCGGGGTCTTCTGCGGAAGAGCGACCGGGGCTACCGGCGGGAACTTGATCTGGTTGTGCACGTCCCTGACGCCCGCCTGTCCGCTGGCGACCTTGGCCGCAAGCTCGGCTTCGGCGGGAGTCGCCACCATCCCGGAAAGGCTGACCTCACCGGCATTGGTCTCGACCTGGATCTTTTCGAGCACGGGATAGGCCGCCAGTGCTGAGGTCACGGAGTTCTGCACATCCGCATCGGAGATGACAGGAACGGACGCCGTCGGAGGCGCCTGGGGCAGTGCCGCGGGCGCCTGCTTCCGCAGATACCAGTAGCCAGCGCCGCCGAGAGCGGCAGCCGTGATCAGCACGGCAAGCAGGACATAGAGCCAAGTCGGGCTGGATTCCGGAGGCGCCGCATGGGCCGGCGTGCGCGGCTGCGGAGCTCGTGGCGGGGGCTGCGGCGCGGGCGCGCGGCGAGAGGCGAGGGCGGCAGAAGCCTCGGCCGTGACCGGCTCGCTGGGAGAAACGGGCGAGATCTGCGCCGAAATCGAATCCGGCACGCGCGCAGGCTGCGACAGCTTGGGCGCCGAGCGCGGCGCGGCAGCCGGGACATGCGACGGGGTCGGGATACGGGAGGGCGCTAGCTTGAGGCTGCCCAGGAAATCGGAGCCGAGGACCGCGGTGTTGTCGTCGCGGTCGGTGGCGCTGTGGGTGCCAATGCGGGCGCTGGCCGCCCACTGCTCGGGATGCTCCATGGCTTCCAGCATCT
>JBAIXJ010000077.1:0-2654 GCA_037916645.1 Opitutales bacterium
TCGCTCGACGCCCCGCTCGGGGACGATTCCGCGTCCGCGGTCCTGGGTGACATCGTGGGGGATGAAAATGCGGTCAACCCCGGGGAGGACCTGGGCCAGAAGAACCTCTTCGCCGATCTGCGCGCCGCGGTCGACCGCCTCGGGCCGCGCGAGGCGGCGATCGTGACGCTGCGTTTCGGTCTGGATGGAACGCGGCCGCAGACGCTCGACGAGATCGGCCGGAGATTCAAGGTGACCCGCGAGCGCATCCGTCAGCTGGAGGCGCTCGCCCTGCGCCAGATCCGCCGGCAGATGGCGAATTGCGACCGGCAGCATTCCTGGGAGGAGATCGAGGCGGACCAACGGGCCCGGAGGCGGGCGCAGATTCTCCGCGAATTCTTCGTCCAGCATGCCGCCGGCCCGGCCGGCCGCCGTCAGGATCGCTGGCGCGGGATGTCCCCGAACCTCCGGCGCAACCGCAGCCGGCCGCAGGCGAAATTCCGCCGGCGCCGCGGACCGGCCGCTCGGTGCGGACTGGTGGCCGCGGGCTGAGGGAGGGCCTCAGTTTGGGCCGTGCAGCAGAGGCGCCGCCACGTCCGGCCGGTCGCCCGCGGGCGGCCCGTACAGGCGCCGGATGAGCACCGCCCAGCGCGCGTTGGCCTCCTCGCGGCGCTTGACCGCGCGGTACTCGAGCTCGCCGGCGAAAAGGATGAAAAGGAACAGCAGCACCGCCAGGGGATTGTGGAACACGATCCCCGCCACGAGGGCGGCCACAACGCCGAGCACCCGGCCGACCGCCGCGGCCCAGAATGTCGCCCGCAGATAGGAGAAGCGCATCGCCAGCAACGACCGCAGGATGCGGCCGCCGTCCATGGGGAAAACCGGCAGAAGGTTGAACGTCCCCATGATCACGTTGATCGCCCAGATCCCGAACAGGAACCCGCTGAAGTTTGTCGGCACATCGCCCAGCAGTCCGCCGGGAGGCATGGTGATCCACGGCCACAGCGCGAGGACGAGCGCGAAATTCACCGCGGGGCCGGCGAGCGTGATGATGAGTTCGCGCCGCGGCTCGCGCGGAATCGAATCGAATTCGGCCATGCCCCCGATGGGCAGCAGCAGGATCCGCCGCACACCGATGCCGAAGCGGCGCGCGGTCAGGGAATGTCCCAGCTCGTGCAAGACGATGCAGGTGAACAGCATCAGCACAAATACCAGGCTCCACGCCACGCCCGACCAGCGGGAATCCGCCCATCCCTCCCACGCCACGTACGCCAGCAGCAGCAGAAAGCTGAAGTGCACGGCAAGGCGGATGCCGAAGACACGGAACAAGTTAATTGACCAGCCCAGCATTTGTTCTAAGTAAGGCCCGTTTCGGGCGGAAAGCTAATCGATTGTCGCCGCCCGCATTTGTTCCGCGCTTTTCCATGCCCGCCGCCCGGCCCACGTTCCTCATCATCGACGACGATCCCGAGATCGGCTACTCGCTGACCCGGGTGCTGTCGTCGCGCGAGTACGACGTCAGCACGGCCGCCAGCGGCGAGGAAGGCATCGCCGCGGTCAAGCGCGCGGCGCCCGACGTGATCTTCCTCGACATCCGCATGGGCGGGATCAGCGGCATCGAGACCCTGCAGCACATCCGCTCCCTCCAGCCGCGGCAGCTCGTCATCCTCATGACGGCCTTCGGCACCGCCCAGACCGCGATCGAGGCGATGAAGTACGGCGCGTTCGACTACATCATGAAGCCGTTCGACCCGCAGCGGGTGCTCGTGTTGGCGGAGAACGCGCTCAAGGCCCGGGCCGACATGCACGCCGGCGGCGGCTACGTGCCGAGCCTCAACACCGAGGACTACAAGGAGGGCATCGTCGGCAGCTCGCCCGCGATGCAGGAGGTGTTCAAGACGATCGGCCAGGTGACGGCGAGCGACGTCACCGTCATGATCACCGGCGAGAGCGGCACGGGCAAGGAGCTCGTCGCCCGCAGCATCTACCAGCACAGCCACCGGGCGACGAAGCCGTTCATCGCGGTGAACTGCGCCGCCATCCCGGAGAACCTCATCGAGAGCGAGCTGTTCGGCCACGAGAAGGGCTCGTTCACCGGGGCGACCGCGCAGCGCATCGGCAAGTTCGAGCTGTGCGACGGCGGCACGATCTTCCTGGACGAAATCGGCGACATGACGCTCGCCACGCAGACCAAGATCCTGCGCGTGCTCCAGGCCGGGGAAATCCAGCGGGTCGGCGGCACCGAGACGCTGAAGGTCGACGTGCGCGTAATCGCGGCGACCAACAAAGACCTGGAGGAGATCGTCCGGACCCGGGCCTTCCGGGAGGACCTTTACTACCGCCTCAACGTCGTGCGCATCCGCATGCCGCCCCTGCGGGAGCGGATGGAGGATGTCCCGCAGATCGTCGACTATGTGCTGCAGACGCTGGCGAAGCAGAAGAAGACCCGGGCGATGAAGGTCTCCGCCGAGGCCATGGCCGTGCTCCTGCGGTATCCGTGGCCGGGCAACGTGCGGGAGCTGGAAAACGTCGTCTATCGCAGCGCGGTCATCGCGCAGGGCGACACCATTCTGCTCAAGAACCTGCCCGCAGAGCTGCGCGAAACCGCCGGTGCGGCCCCGGGGGGCGCGCCCCCGATGCCCGCGGTTCCGACGCCGGCGCCCGAGGCGGCCAGC
>JBAIXJ010000078.1:0-1552 GCA_037916645.1 Opitutales bacterium
TCGATCGTGATGGACACCTTCGCCAGCACGCGCGGGCCGCGACCCAGGACGTAGCGCACCTCGTAGTAGGTGCCCGGCTCCTGGGGCGCCCGGAGCTTCAGCGTGCCGCCGGGTTTCACCTTGGCGGCGCTCACGGAGGCGTTCGGCGGCTGGCCCGCCCGGGCGATCGAAATGAAATCCTCCGGGTAACCCGGACCCTGCCACTTGATCTCGATCTCCGAGCCCGCCTTGGCGGTGGCGGGCGGCTCCACCGTCGCCGTGACCGCGTTGAGCGTGAGCGGCGCCTTCGCGAGCAACCGGGCTCCGCGCCCGAGGACGTAGCGGATCTCGTATTGCCCCGCGTCGCCGGGCATCCAGAGCTTCGCGGGATTCCCATCCTTCACGAGGGCGCGCGCCAGGACCGCACCGGGCGGCTGCTTGGGCAGCGCCACGCTGATGAAATCGCCCTCGGCGGCGGGCCCCTGCCACTTCACCTCGATCCGGGCCGCCACGTTCACAGAGTCCGGCACCTCCACCGACGCGGCCACGGCGTTGACCGTGAGCGGCGCCTTGGCCAGCAGCTTGTTCCCGCGGCCGACGACGTAGCGGAGCTCATACTCGCCGGGGTCGCTCGGGGCCCAGACCTTCAGTGAACTCCCTTCCCGCACGCTTGTGCGGCTGATGCTGGCGCTGGGGGGCTGGTCGGGCCGAGCCACGGCAATGAAATCCTCGGGGTTGCCCGGCCCCTTCCAGGAAACCTCGAAGCGGGCCGCGATGTCGACGGCAGCCGGTCCGTTGACCTCGGGCGCGCTCTCCGCCGGGGCCGGCTCCGGCGCGGCGGCTTCCGCGGGTGCGGACGCCGCTCCCGACCCGGACGGCGCGACGTATGTGGCTTTGATCTTCAATGATCCCTTGCCGACCCGGACGGCGAGTTCATCGGTTTTGGGTGGTTCGGAACCCGAGGTCATGGTTCCCGGATTGCCCGGATCGACGTCGGTCGTGGCCATCTCTGAAGTCCCCTTGGACTTGCCGCCCTTGAAGGGCAAGATAGTGAAACTGCCCTGCTCCTTGCCGGTGTTGGTGCCCTCGACGCTGATCCATCGCCCGGCCTGGGTGCGGAGCCGGATGATCCCGCCCTCAGTCAGCGTCTTCTCGCACGGTGGCGTGAGCAGCGGGGCTTTCGCGACGTCGCCGACCCAGTCCGGCTGCCGCTCCGGCTCCTCCGCCTTCAACGTATAGCCGGCGGGCAGCACGAACAGCGCCGCGTCCTGCGGGCCGGGTTTGATGTTTTTCAGCTCCACCGTGATGCCGTAGAGCGGGATCTCGACCCTCAGCGGAACGTCGTACCCGTCCGCCACCCAGGCGTTGAGCCACACCTGTTCCCCGCTCACCACCACCTGTTTCTTGCAGGCGACTCCGCCGATGGACTCGGTGCCCTCTGTCCGCACGGTCTTCGTCTTGGACAGGTAGGCGTAGGCATCAAACGGATTGGCGAAAATGGCGATCGGCTCGCCGGACTTGCCTTCCATGTAGCTTTTTTCCGCCGGCGCGAGGACCCGCGTGACGCCGCTCG
>JBAIXJ010000079.1:0-3479 GCA_037916645.1 Opitutales bacterium
GCGCCCTTCCGGCTCCCGACGGTCCCGTTACCTCGCGCGGCTTGCGGAGCGGCGGCAAATGGAAACAATGCGCGGCAAGTTCGTGTCCCATGTCCGTGCCCCTGGTACCGAGAGCACCTGATTCGCCGGCCGCCGGCCGCCCGCTCGCCCGCCGCGAATTCCTCACCGTCTCCGCCGCCTCCGCCCTCGGCGTCCTGCTGGGCGGGTGCCGCTCGATGGCGACGGGCCCGCACATCTTCGCCGGCTTTCGCTTCGGGCTGCTCACCGACGCCCATTACGGCGACAGCCCTCCGAAAAACACCCGCTATTTCCGCGAGTCCCTCGCCAAGGTGCGCGAGGCGGTCGGCCGGTTCGAGAGCGAACACGTCCGATTCCTGGTGGAACTGGGCGACCTGCTCCAGGACGCGCCGCCCGACGTGCCGGAGGCCCGCCTCCTGGCCGACCTGGCCGCGATCGAGCGCGAGCTCCGCCGGTTCGACGGCGCCACCTATCACGTCCTGGGCAATCACGACCTCGACAACCTGTCGAAGGCCCAGGTCCTCTCCGCCCTCTCCAACACCGACATCCCGCGGGAGCGCAGCTACTATGCCTTCAACACCGGCGGGGTGCGGTTCTTCGTCACCGACGAGGAGTTCTTGCACGACGGCCGGGGCTACGATCACGGCAACTACGACTGGCGCGACAGCAACCTGGCCCCGGCGGAACTAGACTGGCTCCGCGTCGAGCTGGCCGCCACCGAGCGGCCGGTCATCCTCTTCGGCCACCAGCGGCTGGACGGCGAGGGCGACGTGCAGGTCGCCAACCGGGCGGAGGTGCGCGAGATCCTGGAGGCGTCGGGCAAGGTCGTGGCCGTGTTCCAGGGCCACGACCACAAGGGCGCCTACTCCTTCATCAACGGCATCCACTACTACACGCTCAAGGCGATGGTCGAGGGCTCGGGCCCCGAGCACAATGCCTACGCCATCGTTGATGTGCATCCGGACCTCGGGCTGACGGTCACCGGCTACCGGCAGGCCGTGAGCATGGAGCTGCCGTACCGGCAGATGGGGACGGTGGTTGCGGCGGGGAGCGCGGCAAATGGGAGCATGGGAGAATAAGAGAACAGGGGCACGGGAGAATGGGACAATAAGGTGAGGGAGGAGGTCGGGTGGCCGAAGAGCCGCCCAAACCTCCATCCTCAACCGCCGGGCGCGAGGATCGGTGGGCCTTAAGCCAGCCCCACCCTCATTCAAAACGGTGGGGCGGAGTTTATCGCCGCCGATTCGCGGCCATTCGCGCCTGCCGGCCATAGCTCGGCGAGCGACGGCCGGTGATTCGCGGGCGATCGGCCGACCGCGGGCGGTCAGCCTTCCAGCATCCGCCGGAACTCCGCCTCGTCGATGACCGGCACGCCCAGCGCCTTCGCCTTCTCGAGCTTCGAACCCGCCTCGTCGCCCGCGAGCACGTAGCCGGTCTTGCGGCTGACGCTGCCGCTCACGTGCCCGCCCGCGGCCTCGATCCTCGCGGTGGCCTCCTCGCGGGTCAGCGTCGGCAGCGTCCCCGTCAACACAAACGTCTTGCCCGCCAGCGGGGCCGCGCCGCCCGCCGGCCGCACCGGCGCCGCCGGCGCCACGCCGACGCCGAGCAGGCGGCTGACCAGCGCGCGGTTCTTGGGCTCGTTGAAATGGGCGATGATCGCGTCGGCCATGGTGTCGCCGATGCCCTCGATCGTGAGCAGGTCCTCGCGCTTCGCCTCGGCCAGCGCCTCGAGGCTGCCGAACTTCGCCGCCAGGTCCTTCGCCGCGGCGGCGCCCACGTGCGGGATGCCGAGACCGTTGATGAAGCGCCAGAGCTCCGCCCGCTTGCTCGCCGCGATCGCCGCCAGGAGGTTGTCGGTCGACTTCTCGACGCTCTTGCCGAGGGTCAGCAGGTCGTCGCGCCGCAGCCGGTAGATGTCGGCGAGGCTCCGGACCCAGCCCCGTTCAACGAGGGTGTCCACCATGGCCTCCCCGAGGCCTTCGATGTCGACGCCGCCCTTCGCGGCGAAATGCTGCACCCGGCGCCGGATCTGCGCGGGGCAATCGGGGTTGGGGCAGCGCAGCGCCACTTCGCCCTCGACCTGCACCACCTTGGTGGCGCAGACCGGACACTTGCCCGGAAATGCATAGGGCGCGGCATCCTTCGGCCGGCGCTGCAGGTTGACCCCGACCACCGCCGGGATGATCTCGCCCGCCTTCTCCACGTAGACCACGTCGCCCACGCGCACGTCCTTGCGGACGATCTCGTCGCGGTTGTGGAGGGTGGCCCGCGACACCGTGGTGCCCGCGAGCACCACCGGCTCGAGCTCCGCCACCGGCGTGAGCACGCCGGTGCGGCCGACCTGCACCGTGATCGCGTTCAGCCGCGTCTCCGCCCGCTCCGGCGCGAACTTGTAGGCGATCGCCCAGCGCGGAGCCTTGGAGGTACTGCCGGCCTCGCGCTGCTGCGCCAGGGAATCCAGTTTCACCACCGCCCCATCCGTCGCGTAGGCGAAGCGGTGCCGCAGCTTGTCCAGCTCCTGCACGGCCGCCCAGGTCGCGTCGATGCCCTGCGCCGTCCAGAATTTCTCCACGCCCGGCAGGCCCCAGGTCTTGACCAGTCCGTGGAACTCGCTCTGCGCCGCCGCCGCCGCCGGCTCGCAGTGGCCGAGGCCGTAGAGCACGATCTCCAGCCGCCGGCGCGCGACCTCCCGCGCGTCGAGCTGCTTGATCGTGCCGGCGGTGAGGTTGCGCGGGTTGGCGTACAACGCCTCGCCCGCCTCCTCCCGCTCCCGGTTGATGCGCTCGAATTCGCCGAGCGTCATGTAGATCTCGCCGCGAATTTCGATGACCTCCGGCGGCCGGGCGCCCCGCGCCGCCCTGAGCTTGAGCGGCAGCGCCTTGATCGTCCGGGCGTTCGCCGTGATGTCGTCGCCCTCGACCCCGCTGCCGCGCGTCACCGCCCGCACGAACGCGCCCTGCTCGTAGGTCAGGCTCACCGCCACCCCGTCGATCTTCGGCTCGATGACGTAGGCCAGGTCCTCCCGGCCGAACAGCTTCACCAGGCGCTGGTGAAAGGCGCGCAGCTCGGCCTCGGAGTAGGTGTTGTCCAGACTCTGCATCGGCTGGCGGTGCCGGTAGCTGGCAAAGCCCTCGAGCCGGTCGTCGCCCACGCGGTCGGTCGGCGACTCCGCCGCCTTGAACTGGGGGAACTGCGCCTCGAGGTCGGCGAGCTCGCGCTTCAGGCGGTCGTAATCGAAATCCGCGATCTCCGGTTTCGCCTGCCGGTAGTAGAGCTCATCGTGGTGGGCCACCTGAGCGCGGAGGGCGGCGATGCGCGACCTGGCCTCGGCGGGAGTCATGTCCGTGGATTAGGCACGGTCCGGCCCAAATTTCAACCTGCCGCTGGCGGGCGCGCCGGCGCGGTCGGAACCCGGGACTTTTGAATGGAACGCCGTGGGCCGGCCGCTTGACTAAGCCGGA
>JBAIXJ010000080.1:0-3911 GCA_037916645.1 Opitutales bacterium
CGTTGAGTGCCGGAATGGACCTTCCCTTCGATCTTGCCATCGCTCTGGGCCGCGCCCTGACGGAGGCCGCGCAGCGGAGCGGACTGTCCGACGCGGGCTTTTCCCCCGACGTCCGGCTGGCGGATCCCATCCACGGGGACTTTCAGGCGAACGGGATTCTCGCGTATGCGAAGCGCCAGCGGACGAATCCGCGCGCCTTGGCGGAGACGCTCGTGCGGCAGCTGGGCGACCTGAAGGCGGAATTTGAGGTCGCGATCGCCGGTCCCGGCTTCGTCAACTTCAGCGCCACGCCGGCCGCTCTCCTTTCCTGGCTGGAACGCCACCGGGACCGTGCGGCGGTCGCCGCCGGGGCGGCGCTGATCGAACAGGGCCATACGTTCGTCGTCGATTTCAGCTCCCCCAACACGGCCAAGCAGATGCACGTCGGCCACCTGCGCTCCGCCGTCATCGGCGAGGCCGTCTGCCGCCTGCTGGAGTTCAGCGGCGCGAAGGTGGTGCGCGACAACCACGTCGGCGACTGGGGTACCCAGTTCGGCAAACTGATCTGGGCCTACAAGCGCCGGCTCGACCCCGCTGCGCTCGCGGCGGATCCGCTCGAGGAGTTCGAGCGCCTCTACAAGCTCGGCAACGCCGCGGCAGAGGCCGATGCCGCGGTCCTGGAGGAGGCCCGCCAAGAGCTGGTGCGCCTGCAGGCCGGTGATGCGGAGAACCTCGCCATCTGGAGCAAGATCAACACGGCCAGCCTGGCCGCATTCGACGACATCTATCGGCAGCTCGGGATCCGCTTCGATGTCGCCTTGGGCGAGAGCTTCTACAACGACAAGCTGGAGCCGATCTACCGGGAGCTGTCCGCCAGCGGCCTGGCCACCGAGAGCGAGGGGGCCCTGGTCGTTTTCCACCCCGAGCACCCCCGGTTCAAGACCCAGCCCTTCATCATCCGCAAGTCCGATGGCGCGGCGAACTATGCCACGACGGACCTCGCCACGATCCTCTACCGCGTCGACCATTTCCACGCCACCGACGTGCTCTACGTCGTGGACAAGCGGCAGTCCGACCACTTCGAACAGCTCTTCCTCACGGCCCGCAAATGGCTGACGCAGACCGGCCGCGCCTGCCCGCGGCTGGAACACGTCGACTTCGGCACCGTCCTCGGCGAGAACGGCCGGCCGCTCAAGACGCGGACCGGGGAGAACATCCGGCTGAAGGAACTGTTGGACGAGGCGATCGAGCGCTCCTACCGCCTCGTCAGCGAGAAGAACCCCGAGCTGCCCGAGGCCGACCGCCGCGCCATCGCCCGGACCGTCGGGATCGGCTCGGTGCAGTACGCCGACCTCGCGCAGAACCGGTCGAGCGACTACCTGTTCTCGTGGGACAAGATGATCTCGCTCGACGGCAACACCGCGGCCTACCTGCTCTATGCCGTCGCCCGCATTCACAGCATCTTCCGGAAGCTCGCGCTCCCGCCGGGCGACCCGGCCGCGGAGGCGGGCGCCACGCCGTTCGAAACCCCGGCGGAGAAGGCCCTGGCGCGGAAGCTGGTCCGCCTGCCGGACGCGCTCGTCGCCGCGGTGAACAACCTGCGGCCGCATTTTCTCTGCACCTATCTCTACGAGCTGGCCGGCGAGTTCAGCAAATTCTACAACACCGACAAGGTGGCCGTCGACGACGCGGCCCTGCGCGCCCGGCGGCTCATCCTGTGCAATCGCACCCTGCTGTGGCTCGAAACGGGCCTCGAACTGCTCGGTCTGCGCACCTTGACGAAAATGTGACGCGCGGGCGGCGCCGGAGCGGCACCGGCGGCCCAAAACACGCTTGCTGCTCCGCCGCCTTCCCGCCAGATTGCCGAGGCCATGGCGACTCAGGAACTGTACATCCGCGGCATCAATGACACGGAAGCGCGGGGGCCTTTTTCCGTGGAGCAGCTGGTGACGTTGGGCGAGACCGGACAGATCGACGGGGAAACCCTCTATTACGAGGCCAGCACCGAGCAATGGGCCACGATCGGGTCCAACGAATCGCTGAAGAACGCGATCTTCCCGCCGAAGAAGAAACTCACCGTCAAGCAGAAGGAGAACGTTCCGTCCCTCAACGTGCTCAAGGAGCAGCAGAAGCCGATCACCGTCGAGCAGATGCTGGCCGCGGCCGAGGGGCGGACGGAGGACACCAGGGACAAGCGGAGCATCATCGTCGCCCAGAACATCAGCGCCCGGATCGGCCTGTACTCCGGCGTGGTGATCTTCCTCCTCAGCACGGCCGCGCTGCTGATGCCGCACATCGATGTCGTGGTGGCGCTCGACTACGCCAAGATCCTCGAACAACCCCTGATCATCCTCGGCCTGATCGATCTGCTGTGCACGGTGCTGCTCGGCCTGGGGATGGCGGCGATCTATCCGTTCGTCCGCTTCCGCGCCATGCTGGGCATCGGCTTCCTTGGCCTGCTCTTCTACCTCCAGGACCGCCCCACCGTCGCCCTGGCCGTGGTGGCCGGGTCGGCGGGCATGTATTTCTGCACCGTCTTCCTGCGCTACGCGCCGATCGCCGTTTCCGCCCTGCTCGGCCTCGCCGGCATGGGCGGGTTCGCGTACTTCATGCTGACCTGACCGCGGCCGGGTCCGGACCGACCGCGCCGCCTGGAAGGAGCATCGCATGGGCTGGATCGCCGAACGTCGCCGCGGGCTCGCGATCCTGTTCCGGCGGGAGATCTGGCAGCCGCAGACGTTTGGGAATCGCACCCCGCGCGGCGCCCTTTACGCCCTGCTGCGCGTCGCGTCGATCACCTACACGGGCCTGTTTGAGAACCACATCGCCACCCGGGCCGCCGCACTGAGCTACGCTTCGCTGCTCGGCTTGGGTCCGCTGATCGCGCTGGCGATGCTCGTCGCGGGCTTCATGCTGAACCAGCGCGACCCGGCGGTGGCCGTCGACGCCCTGAGCCGCATGATCCGGTTCATCGCACCCCAGGTCGCGCAGTACGAGCACATGGATCGGACCACCCGCCGGCCGCACGCCCGCACGGAAGGCGAAACCGCCGCCGTGCCGGCCCCGCCGGCCACCGCCACGCCCACGGGCCCCGCCGCCGCACCCGCCGCCGGTCCGGAGGCGGCACCGGCCGAGGTCGACAGCCTGACGGAAGCGCGCGCGACGGACGCCGGGGCGGCAGAGGCGGCCAACCGGGGCGATGCGCGCCCGACCGCGCGGGATCCGGCGCTCATGCGGCTCATCAACAGCTTCGTCGCCGGCAGCCGGTCCGGCACCGCCGGCGTCGTGGGCGGCCTGACGCTCATCCTCATCGTCATCCAGCTCTTCACCTCGGTGGAAAACGCCTTCAACGCGGTCTGGGGGGTGCGGCGGGGACGCTCCTGGCTGCTGCGGATCGTCTTCTACTGGACGATCCTCACCCTCGGCGCGGTCCTCTTCTTCGCCTCCCTCACGGCCCTGTCCGCGGCCGCTTTCATCGATGTCTTCTTCGAGCGCCTGTCGTTCGGCCACGAATTGATGGCGTTCCTGCACTGGATCCTCCCCGCGCTGTCGGTCGCGCTGCTGGTGGCCGTGCTCACCCTTTTCTATCGCTACGTCCCCAACACCCGCGTGCTCTGGACGGCCGCGGCCCTCGGCGCAGTCATCGTCACCGCGCTGCTCTTTCTGAACAACTACCTCGCGTTCCTCTACTTCAAGCGCGTGGTGCTCCAGAAAAGCCTCTACGGCTCGCTCGGCATCCTGCCGATCCTGATGATCGGGCTCTACATCTTCTGGTTCTTCGTCCTCGTCGGCGGGCAGATCAGCTACGCCGTGCAGAACGCCAACCTCCGCAGCAGCCGGGCGGCGTGGCAGAACCTGAGCGAAAGCACGCGCGAGGGCCTCTCGCTCCTCGCGCTGCTCGTCATCTGCCGCCGCTTCAAGGACTGCCGGCC
>JBAIXJ010000081.1:0-4494 GCA_037916645.1 Opitutales bacterium
TCAGCCCAGCGGACCGAGCGGGGCCAGCAGGCGCCGGCGCATGTGTTGCACCTTCGCCTTCTGCTCCGGCGTCAGGAGGGCGCGGATCTGCGCCCGGCTCCCCTGCACGAGTTCGCGCACCTTCGCCTGCCTCGCTTCGGGGGAAAGACTCGCGTCCGCCCGGATCGGCTTCACGGCCGCCAGGGTCTTCGCCCGGATGTCGCGGATGCCGGCCATCTGGTCCGGCGTCAGTTCGAGGCGGCGGGCCAGCAGGCCCAGGCGCATCCGCTGCATCGCCCGCGCGTTCAGCATCCGGGGATGGCTCCGGATTTCGGCGAGCTTCGCGCGCTGCCCCTCGGTCAGCACGGTCCGCATCTGGTCCCGCGCGGACTGGCGCAGGGTTTTGATCTGCGCCGCCTTGGCCTCATCGGTCAGGCTGCCGTTTTCGCGCACGGCCTTCACGGCGGAAGCCGTCTGCCGGCGCAGGTCCTTCAGTTTCGCCTTCTGGGCGTCGCTCAGGCCGAGTTGGTGGGCCACGACGGCCATCTTCGCGCGGTGAAAGCTCATTCGCATCCGGTGCGCTGGCGCGGGGGCGGTGGTGGCGGCGGCAGTGGCCGGGGCCGGTGCGGCCGTCGCAGGAGCCGGCGGATTGGTCGCTGTGTCAGCGAGAACAACGGCCGCGAGCGCCGCGGCGAACACACTGGTGGCTACGATTGTTTTCATGGGCCAATTCAAGAAAGGTTCACCGCCCATGACGCCCCGGAGGCGCGACGGTTACCTCGGGGCGGCCCCGGCGCCGCCGGGCGGCAGCTTCCGCAGGGCCGCCAGCAGGCCGGCGAAATCCGCCGGGAGCGGCGCGCGCAGGTCGAGGGGGCGACCGTTCGCCGGGTGCAGGAACCGGATGCGCTCGGCGTGCAGCATGACCCGGGGCGGCGGGGGAAGGGCCGGATCCGGCCGCCACCCGTAGGTCTTGTCGCCGAGCAGCGGATGGCCGATCGATTTGAGGTGCACGCGAATCTGGTGGGTGCGGCCGCTGTGGATCCGGCACCGCAGGAGCGCCGCGGCCTCGCCGAATGCCTCCACCGTTTCCCAGTCGGTCCGCGCCGGCCGCCCGCCCTCGCCGGTCGTCATGCGCTCGCGGTGCACGGGATGCCGGCTGATGGCGCGCTCCACCACGCCGCTCTTCAGGCGCGGCGCGCCGCTCACCAGCGCCAGGTATTCCTTTCTCAGCTGCCGCCCGGCGAACTGCCCGGACAGCCCGCGGTGCGCGGCGTCGTTCTTGGCCACCAGCAGGACGCCTGAGGTCTCCTTGTCGAGACGGTGCACGATGCCCGGGCGCTCGACCCCGCCCACCCCGCTCAGCTTCCCGGCGCAATGCGCCAGCAGCGCGTGGACGAGCGTGTCCCCGCCGGTGCCGGCCCCGGGATGCACGACCATGCCCGCGGGCTTGTTCACCGCGAGGAGGTGCTCGTCCTCATAGAGGACGTCGAGGGGGATCGCCGCGGGCGTCAGCTCGGCCGGCTTCACCTCCGGCAATGCGAATTCCAGGCGGTCGCCCGGCCGCACCTCGTCGCTTTGGCCGATCACCGCGCCGCTGCGCCGAACGAGCCCCGCGGCGAAGGCGCGCTGCAGGGCCGCCCGGCTGTGCTCGGGAAAGGCCGCCGCCAGCACCTTGTCGGCGCGGCCACCGCCCGCGGACTCGGGGACAACATGGGAACGGGTCTGCACTCCGCCCCGACGCTGACTCTGACCGATTTGTCTAGCAAGCCCGCCCCGGCCCATCACGGGCCGCTCTGCCGCCAGTGGCGCTTGCCCTTCTTCGCCTTCTCAAACTCGTCCTTGCTCAGGATGTTCTCGTCGAGCGCCATGTCCGTCTTGGCGTAGCGGGCGAAGAATTCCTCCAGGTGTTTTTTGGATTTCATCACGTCGTCGGTGATGTAGTTGACGTCGATGTTCAGGCAGACCGCCCCGATCAAGCCGTAATCCTTCCGAAAAATCGGGATGGTGGTGCATTTGAACTTCCGGGCGCCGATGTTCAGCTCGTAGTTCAGCTTGTCCTCGTTCAGCGCCTTCCGCCGCTTGAGGTCGAGGACGAGCGCCGTCGTGCCCATGCCGGCCTTCCGGCCCGTGACCTCCCCGTTTTCAATCTCCACGACCGACTTGGCCGGATTCATGAGGTTGTGCAAGAGGATCTCGATGCCCATCTCGCGGAACGTCTGCCCGAGCAGCCGCACGATGCGGCGGTAGTTCTCCAGGTACTCGTTGTTGTCGTCGACGATCTTGTCGCCGTCGTAGAGGTGGAACAGCTTCTCGTATTGCGTCAGCTCCGCGCGCTCGAGCTGCTGGCGCACATTGTTCTGCTCGCCCAGGAAGATCAGCTGCCGGGCCGCCGTGAGATCCTTGTTCTTGAGCAGGTAGTGCACCGCCAGGCGAAAGTCGTTCAGGCTGAACTGCGGGAAATTGTTCTGGTCGACGCGGAACGGATAGAAGTCGTATTCCTCGAGGTTCTTGCCGCGGGTGAGCCGCTTCTCGCGGTATTTGCCGATGAAGAATCCGCCGGCAAAAAGGATGAGTGACACCGTGGTCTCCGCCAGCACCGGGACGGCGATGGATTCCGACAGGTTGAAGAAGGCAATCATGGGGTGAGGGGGGCGCGCCAAGATATACCGGTTCGCTCGCTTTCACAAAGGCGCGCGGCGGGTCGCGCCGTACTCCGGCGTCCACCGGCTGACCCCGGTCCCGGGCCGCGCTGGCTGCTTGCGATCGCCGGCCGGCACGCCAGCATGGGGCATGCCTCCCTCCCCCGGGCTCCCGCCCTTGAAACCCTTCTACTTCGCCGCAGTGTGGTTGACGGTCGCAGTCACCGGATTCGGCGCGGATCCCGCGCCCGCAGACCGGCCCGCGGCGTGGGCCGAGGCGGTGACCGGGATTTCGCTCGAGAACTGTTACCGGGTCAGCGCGGACCTGTATCGCTCGGAGCAGCCCCACCCCTCCGACCTCCCGGCCCTGCGCGCCCTCGGCATCAAGGCCCTGCTGGATCTCCGCCACCGCCACGCGGACAGCCAGCGGTTCGCCGAGGCCGGCCTTGTCCTGATCGACGAAGGCATGCGCGCCGGCGACGTCACGATCGAGGAACTGGTCGCGGCATTGCGGAAATTCCGGGTGGCCCCCAAGCCGGTCCTGGTGCATTGCTGGCACGGGAGCGACCGCACCGGCTTCTTCGTCGCCGGGTACCGGATCGTCGTCCAAGGCTGGACCCGCGAGGCGGCGATCGACGAGCTGCGCCGGGGCGGTTTCGGCTACCACGCCGCCTGGTACCCGGACATCGTGCGCGTCCTGGCGTCCCTCGACGTGGAGAGCGTGCGCCGGCAGGTGCTGGCCGCGGACACCGCCGCAATACCCTGAACGGCCGCCCCCGCGGGATGCGGCGCTTCACCCAGCAGCGCCCCAGGCTGAACCGTAGCCGCCATCCCCGATGCGGTGGGCCCGCCCGTCGGGCGGGCTGCCCGTTCGACGGGCTTCCGCCTCCGCCGAGGCTTCGGCGGACAGGCAGGGCGGGCCCCGCCACCGACCGTCGCTGAAGCAGCTATGGCGGGCAGGCCGGTCGGGCCTACAGAGGGCACGATTTCTGAGGCCGCTTCAGGTTTCTCTCGGCGGTCAAGTGGCGGCAAACACGGCCAGCTCGTCCAGACACCGTTGCCGGACCTCCGCCGGCAGCAGGGCCACCTCGAAGCCGTTGCGGGCGACCTGGACGAGCTCGGCGCGCGTGAAGCCGCCGTGCCGGGCCAGGGCCGCGTACTCGTCGGTGAGCGTGTTGCCGAACGAAACGGGGTCGTCGGTGCTCAGCGTGACGATCACGCCGGCGTCGAATAGGCGCCGGATCGGGTGACGGGCAAGCGTCACCCCGGGCATGAGCTTGTGGTTGCTGATCGGGCAGACGTCGAGGGCGACCCCGCGCCGCTTGATCTCCGCCACGACGGCCGGATCCTCGATCGCGCGCACGCCGTGTTCCAGGCGCTGCGGCTGGAGCTCGTCGAGGACGCGGCGCACGAAATCCGCCCCCATGAACTCGCCGGCGTGCGCCTTGGTGTATTTGCCCGCCGCCCGCGCCGCGGCCCAGTATTCCGCGGTCCACGGCTCCAGCGGGAGATTCTCGACCCCGTGGAGGTCCACGCCGGCCAGGTCCCGCCACGTCAGCGCATCCTCCAGGACCGGGCGCATCGCCGGACCCGCCCCGTTGTGGTGGATGCCGAGAAACACGCGTACCTCGAGGCCCGCGGGCACCGCCTCGCGGACGGCCTGAAGGATCTCCCGCCCGTCGAGCCCGGTGAACTCGATCACGCCGGACGCGATGCTCGTCTCGACGTACCGCACGTTCTGCTCCCGGTGCCGGGCGAAGATCATCCGCGCCGCCTCGTGGTAGCGCTCCGGCGACGTGAACCAGGCCAAGGCCATGTCGAGGAGCTCGGACTCGAAATGGGCGAAGTCGCGGAACTTGAAGTCCGGGGCCCAGGA
>JBAIXJ010000082.1:0-19681 GCA_037916645.1 Opitutales bacterium
GCGGATCACATCGACATGGCGGTGCGCATGAATCTGCCGTGGCTGGTGACCGATTTCTCCGAACAGGGCAGAATGAATCGGATCTCCCGGTTTGCCCCGGGCGATGGGTACGGAATGGTGGTCGTCAACCGCGACGGCGTTCCCCTGTTCTCATCCGGCGGCGACAGCGAAGCGGCGGTCAGGAAGGTGATGGATGACCTGGCCGGCCTCCTGAAATTGATGAACCCTGCCAATCCCGCGGCGTGGAAGGATCGCGCATGCTATTTCCGCGCCGTCCAGCCGGCCGCCTACGCCAAGGGACAATGTGATCCGATGTTGATCGGCGATCCGCTCCGGGCCGACGCGTTGAAACAGCGGGGAGTGTCCCATTTTGAGGCCACAATTCAGGTCGCGGCCGACGGCCGGGTTTCTGACGTCACCGTGAAGCCGGGCGGCGATCTGCCCGCGGAGTTTCAGGCCCCGATCGCCGAGGCGTTGCGGCAGGCCGTGTTTGTTCCGGCCGTCAAGGACGGCAGATGGATGGCGGGAAGCTGCACCTATCGTTTCGGGAATCCGCCCTAGGAGGGTCGTCCCCCGCCGGCAGAACCTGGGCGCCGCTGGAGGGCGGCAGCCATCGCCGACCGGGCGCGGTCCCAAGACTAGTCCCGGATCAGCGCCAGGTGCCCTGAACGTACACGTAGTTGCCGCCCTGGTAGGCCCAATACGGAGCCACGTAAGAGTGACAGTTCGGAGGCGGGATCTCCCACCGTCCCGCCGTCCACACGTAGCCGTACCCGTTGTAGGCCCAGTAGCCGGGAATCCACACGGCGTTCGGTGCCGGAGGCGCCGTGATCACGTCGGCGGGCTGAGAGGAAGGCGGCGCGGGAGGAGGCTGCTGGGCCACGACGCTGGTACGCGTCCGCGCGACCTGCGGCGGACCATAGAGGGTGCCCTGCTGGTTGTCGGCGGCATTGCCCAGCGTTCCCCCGGCGATGGCGCCGGCGATGGCGCCGAGGATCGCGCCGCCGCCCGTGTCATGGCTGCGGCTGTTGTTGCCGATAATAGCGCCCGCCAGGGCGCCCAAAGCCCCGCCCGTGACCGCACCCTGCTGGGTGTTGGGTCCGGTGCCGACGCACCCTGCCAGGAGGGCGGACAGGGTCAGGGGGAGAATGAGTCGCTTCGTTAGGTTCATGACGGAAATTCAAAACCCAAGGCGGTGTGATCCGGCATCAGCAGCGGCGGAATCAACGGTGCCAGCCGCGGCCCCCGCCGCCATGAAAACGCGGGCCGCCAAAATGGCGGAAGCCGCCATGGTAGTAGCCGCCGTGGAAGGTGTAGCCGATGCCGAAGTTGAACCCCACCGGCCAGGCCCACGGGTATCCGTAATAGTAGGGATACGGGTCGTAGTAATAGGCCGGCGCGGGCGTCGTGTAGACCACGGTGGTCGTCGGCGCCGTCGCGACCACGGTCGGGCCCGTCACGGTGGCCGGGGCGGTGCCGGCGGCCGGGAGCAGGGCGTACACCACCGTGTTCGTCTGGCCGTTCGCGAACTTGTAGACCACGGTGATCTGCGTGGCCGTCTGTTCCATCTTCTCGATCGTCAGACTCTGGGCGGCCGCGGCGTTGGACAGCTCGGCCGGCGTCGGAAGCCGGGGGATGTAGATGACCGAATTCGGAGCCGGCATCGGGCTGGCCGGCGATACAACTGCGCTTGGAGGCGAATCGGCCGCGCCCGGAGGCGAAGCGGGTGCCGGGACTTCCGTCTGGGCCAGAATGCCCGTGGTCAGCAGTGTGGTCGCCGCAATGGCCGCGGAAATGATGGAATTGGTTTTCATGGTAAGCTTAGCCTCCGTTGAAATTTAGACCGCGAGAGCCGCCGGAATGTGCCGTCTTTTGTGCAAGCCATTGGCCGGTTTGTCGGCAGGCACACCGCGCGGCCTATCATTCTTCAGTCTAGATGGATGCATGGTCGTCGCAAGTTGGATCTCGAAGGACACGCGCAGTTGAAGGACAAATCATTAGACGCGCGGCGGTTCCATTGCGTTACCGTCGGCGGGGAACACGTCGCATCAGGACGTTGGGCAATCCGGGCCGGCTGGATGTCGGCCGGCCGCGGCCCGAAGCGGACACCGGCGCGCGTTCGCCCTACTGGCCCAGAGTCACTTCGACGTTCACCCGCGTCCGCGCCGCGGCGGTGCGCACGGGGATCAAATCGCCCACCAGTTTCTCGCCGTCGACGACGACCGATTTCACTCCCTTGCACACGCCCTTTGGATTCTTGACCTCGATCTGATACTCCACGCCGCGGAATTTCCGCGTCACAGTGAAGCCTTTCCATTTCTTCGGGATACAGGGGTCGACGCGCAGGCCGTCGAAATCCGGCCGGATGCCAAGCAGGTACTGGCTGCCGACGACGAACGACCACGCGGCGGTGCCGGTCAGCCAGGAGTTCTTGGCCTCGCCGGGCGTCGGGGACAGGTGGCTCGCGGTCATCTGGGCATAGACGTACGGCTCGGACCGGTAGACGTCGTGATCCGATTTCGCCGACGGGCAGATGCTCAGATAGTACTCGAGCGCCTTCTCGCCCTCGCCGAAAAGCGTCCACCCGATGTGAATCCAGGTGTTGTTATGCGAAAAGACGCCGGCGTTCTCCTTGAAGCCCGGCGGGTAGCTGGACACCTCGCCGAGTTCGAGGTGGTACGTCGAATACGGCGGCGTCTGCAGCGCGCAGCCCAGTCCGCGCCGGTATAGGTGGCGGTCCACCGCCTCGAGGGCTTTCCGGGCGCGGCCGTTGTCAAGGCCGGCGCCGCCGAGCACGCACCACGCCTGGCTCTCGATGAAGATCCTGCCCTCCGCGCAATCCTTGGAGCCGATCGGCCGGCTCTCGGCGTCGAACGCCCGCTTGTACCATTCGCCGTCCCAAGCCTGCGATTCCACTGTCTGCAGCATGGCGGCGTAAAAGCCGTCGACGCGGGCCGCGTCGCTTTCGCGCCGCAGCCAGCGGTACAAGGCCGCCATGTCCTTCGCGGCATAGAGGAACAGGCCGGCAATCATCACCGACTCGGCGACGTCGCCCCGGCCCACGTTGGCCGTCGTTTGGAACGACTCGTTCGGCTGGGTGGAGAAACAGTTCAGGTTGAGGCAGTCGTTCCAGTCGGCGCGGCCAATGAGCGGCAGACCGTGCGGGCCCAGGTGGGTCCGGGTGTAGTTGAGGGAGATTTCCAGGTGCTCGAGCAGCGTGTTCCGGCTGCCCGGCCGGTCGGCGTAACCGATCGGCTCGTCCAGGATCGTCGCGTCGCCGGTTTCCCGGATGTAGGCGCAGGTCGAGAGAATGAGCCAGAGTGCGTCGTCGTTGAAGCCGCTGCCGGCATCCGCGTTGCCCTTCTTGGTGAGCGGCTGGTACTGGTGGTAGCAGGTGCCGTCGGAGAGCTGGGTGGCGGCGATGTCGAGGATGCGCTGGCGGGCCCGGCCCGGCAGGAGGTGGACGAAACCGAGCACGTCCTGGTTCGAATCGCGGAAACCCATGCCGCGGCCGATGCCCGTCTCATAGCCCGAGGTGGACCGGGAGAGGTTGAAGGTGGCCATCACCTGGCACTGGTTCCAGGTGTTCACCATCCGTCGCAAATGCTCGTTGGGCACGCGCGGCGCCTGGTAGATGGACAGCAGCTCGGACCAGCGGGCCTTCAGGGCGGCGAACGCCCCGTCGACCACCGCGGGGTCGGAGAAGCGGGCGAGGAGTTCGCGGCCCCGGCTCTTGTCCATCACGAAGGGCGCCGCGAACTTGGGCCGGTCGCCCTGCTCGACGTAGGCGAGAAGAAACGCGAACTGCTCCTCGGCACCCGGCTTGAGCTCGAGATCGAGCTGGAACGCGCCGACCGGGTTCCAGCCGTAGGCGCGGCTGTTGGTGCATTTTCCGGCCAGCACGGCCTGCGGGTCATGCAGGCCGTGGTGCACGCCGATGAACGCGTCGCGCGATGTGTCGTAGCCGGCGACGGGGCGCGTGCAGCCGAAGAGGGTGTAGTGGTCCCGGCGCTCGCGGTACTCGGTCTTGTGGTAGATCGCCGACCCCTCGATCTCGACCTCGCCGATCGAATAGGTGCGCTGGTAGTTCGTCATGTCGTTCAGCGCCTCGTAGAAGCAGAACTCGACGAACGCGAAAAGCTGGAGGGAACGCCGCTGGCGGGAGCGGTTGCGGACCGTGACCCGCCAGACCTCGAGGTTTTCGTGCGGGGGCACGAACACGAGCTGCTCCACCTCGAGGCCACCCTTGCGGCCGGTGATGCGCGTGTAGCCGAGGCCGTGGCGGCATTCGTAGGCGTCCAGCGGCGTGCGCACCGGCTTCCAGCCGGGATTCCAGAGCGTGCGGCCCTGCTTCACGTAGAGCAGCCGGCCGTCCCCGTCCATGGGGTTGGCGTTGTACCGGTAGCGGGTGAGGCGCCGCATCCGGGCATCCTTCCAGAAGGCGTAGCCGCCCGCGCTCTGGCTGCACAGGCCGAAGAACTCATCCTGCCCGAGCATGTTGAGCCAGGGCAGGGGCGTGTCCGGGCGGGTGATGACGAATTCGCGATTCGGATCGTCGAAGTGGCCGTATTTCATGGGGGGCGTCGAAAGTCAGTCGGCGGGAGGCACAGGGGAGCAGCCAACGGCCCGGAGACAGACAAGCCGGGCGCGCCGCCCGGCTTGGCTCCAGCCCCGACGCGCGATCACAGCGCGCGCGCCGCCCGGCCCTTCAAGAGGCTCGGGTGGCCGTCCCGGAGGGCGGCCCATTCCATCGCCACCGCGAAGATCGCGGTGAACAGCAGGTCGCTCACCAGCGTGTTGCGGAAAAAGAAGAGGGTCGGGGGAAACTCCGGATGGCCCACCGTCATGGCCTGCCACCACCCGGCGGCCGTCTTGACGTAATAGGCGTCGCCGAGGAACGAGGCGGTGTTGGTGGCGAGGTAGAACAGCAGGGAGCCGCCCAGGCAGCCGGCCGCGAGGGTCAGCCACGTCTTGCGGTGCGCCACCATCCAGCCCAGGGCCAGGGCGGCGGCAAAACACAGCGTGCGCACGAGCACGCCGCCCAGATCCCACGTGTAGCCGAACTGCACCGCGTGGTAATGGTCCAGATAGAGATCCGAGGCGCTCAGGGCGAGGAACGGCAGCAGCCACAGCCAGCGATTGCGGAAATAGACGGCGCCGCAAAAGGTGAGGGCCATGAGCGGCGAGAAGTTGACCAGCTCCGGATTCCAGGCCGCGACGATCCGATATCCCGTGGCCAGAAGAATGAGGGCGACGGCAGTTCTCATAGAGTCCGGAGATTGTGGCGGCCGGGTATTGAAAGGACAGCAAAAAGTTTTTTCGGCGCCGGCGGACGACCTACGGACGCGGCGGGGCCGGCGGCGGTTCCGCGGTGCGGCGGAGGTGCAGCACCTGTTCCTCCGCTCGTCCGCCGATCCGCACCCCGATGGTCACGTCCAGCTGCTCAAAATTGTTGTCGAAGCTCGACAGCATCGGGTCCACGCGGCCTTCCTCACCCGGGCCGAGCGTCAGCGTTTCCGGCCGCGGCGCGAAGTTGCCCATGGCCGAGTTCACCTCGGTGATGGTCACGGTGAGCGGACGCTTGCCCCGGTTGACGAACGACAGGGTCAGGGCGAGCCGCGGCGGCAGGATGTACTGGTAGTTCACCTTCCCGTACATCTCGTCGATTTCGTCCTTCGAGTAACGGTCGCGATCCCCGCCCTCGTCCGCGAATGGATTCTCCTCATAGTCCTGCGAGATGGACCCCCGCGGCGGGCGGCGGTAGCTTCCTTCGCCCCCGGACCGGCGGTCGCCCTCGCCCGGTTTGCGCAATCGCACCGAGGAACCGAGCCAGGCCTGCACCATCAGGGCGCCGTCGCCGTAGGTGGCCGAGGCGTTTAGAATGGGCTGGGGCGGCGGCACGCGCTCGAGGAACTTCGCGCGCGTGGACCGGCTGGTGGCGCAGCCGGTCAGTCCGGCCAGCAGGAGGGCGGCGGCGAGGCGGCCGCATGGCGCGGGCGGAGACCACCGGCTGGGGCGCGGGGTCGGGTGGGTGGACGGAGGTTGCACGGGCCCAGTCTTGCGGGTTTGCCAGCCGCGGTGCAATCCCTTGCTCGGGACGGCTGGGCCCGCCCGGCGCCGTTGGCTCCCGGCGGTTTTCGCATGACAAGGCCGGGGGAACGCCTTGTGATCGCCGGCGGGCGGCGCCGGCGGCGGCAACCCTTCCGTCCTCGCCGCCCCCGCGGCGGTGCGATCGCCCCCCGCGCCCAGGAAGCGATGATGACCGATGGACAACTGTTGCTCTCGGTGGAGGATCTGCGGGTGCATTTTGCCTCCGAGCATGGCGAACTGCCGGCCGTGGCTGGGGTGTCGTTTGGCATCCGTCCCGGGAAGGTTCTCGCGCTCGTGGGCGAATCGGGCTGCGGCAAGTCGGTCACCGGCTATTCCATCCTCCGCCTGATCCAGGCGCCGGGCCGGATCGTCAGCGGCCGGATCGTGCTGCATTCGCGGCGCCTCGGGGAAGTGGACCTCACCGCGCTGAGCGACACGGACGACCGGCTCTACCGGGTGCGCGGGGGCCTCGTGAGCATGGTCTTCCAGGAGCCGATGTCGGCCCTGTCCCCCGTGCACCGGCTGGGGGACCAGATCACCGAGGCCATCCGGCTGCACCGGACGGTCACGCCGGCGGAGGCGCGGGGTCTGGCGCTCGACCTGTTGCGCCGCGTGGGCGTGCCGGCCCCGGAGCGCCTGTTCGAACAGTATCCGCATGAGGTCTCGGGCGGCATGCGGCAGCGGGTCATCATCGCGACGGCACTCGGCGGCAATCCCGAGCTGCTCGTCGCCGACGAGCCCACGACGGCGCTGGACGTGACGACGCAGGCCCAGATTCTCGAGCTGATCAAGGCCTTCCAGCGCGGCGCGGGCGGCGCCGTGCTGCTGATCACCCACGATTTTGGCGTGGTGGCGCAGATGGCGGACGAGGTGGCCGTGATGTACCTCGGCCGCATCGTCGAATACGGCCGCGTGGCCGACATCCTGCGGCGTCCGCGCCATCCCTACACGCAGGGGCTGTTGAACTCGCTGCCGAGCCTGAACCGCCCGGGCCGCCTGGCCGCCATCCCGGGCGTCGTGCCGTCGCTCGCGGCGATCCCCGCCGGATGCGCCTTCCATCCGCGCTGTCCCCATGCCCGGCCCGGGCGCTGTGACGGCGGTTCCCCGCCGGCGCCCGGCTTGGTCGAGCCGCACCATGAGGCGGCCTGCCACCGGGCGGAGGAGATTCCGCCGTGGACGCCGGCGGCCGGGGAAGCGGTGGATTAGGAGGCGTGCCATGGCCTTTCCTCCCTCCCTGCCGGACTCCGGGCGGCCGCCGGAACCCACCGCGCAGCCGTTGCTGCGCGTGCAGGGCTTGTCCAAACACTTCCCGCTCGGCCGGCGCGGCCTCCTGCGCGGACCCGCGGGCGTGGTCCGGGCGGTCGACGACGTCAGCTTTGACCTCTGGCCGGGAGAAACGCTCGGACTGGTGGGCGAATCGGGTTCGGGCAAGACCACGACGGCCCGTTGCATCCTCCGGGCGGTGGCGCCCACGGCCGGGCAGGTGTGGTTCCGGACCGACGGCCGGACGGTCGACCTCGCGCGGCTCTCCGCCCGCGCGCTCAAGCCGCTGCGGCCGGCGATGCAGCTCATCTTTCAGGACCCCTATTCGTCGCTCAATCCGCGCATGACCGTCGGGCAGATCGTGGGCGAACCGCTCGTCATCCACCGCCTGGCCCGGGGAGCGGAACTCGACGACCGCGTGGCGGAAATGCTGCTGCGGATCGGCCTCAAGCCCGAGCACCGCGGGCGCTATCCGCAGGCGTTTTCCGGCGGCCAGCGCCAGCGCATCGGCATCGCGCGCGCCCTGATCATGCGGCCGTCGCTCGTGGTGGCCGACGAGGCCGTCTCGGCCCTGGATGTTTCGGTGCAGGCGCAGGTGCTCAACCTGCTGAAGGACCTGCAGCAGGAATTTGCGCTCACCTACATCTTCGTGGCGCACAACCTTGATGTCGTGCGCCACCTCTGCAATCGGGTGGCGGTCATGTATGCCGGGCGCCTCGTCGAGCTGGCGGCCACCTCCGCCCTCTTCGCCGACCCGAAGCACCCGTACACCCGGGCGCTGCACGCCGCCGTGCCGCGGGCGGATCCGGATCGGCCGATGGTGGCCGGGCTGGCCGGCGAGGCGGCGGATCCGGGCCACCTGCCGCCGGGCTGCGCGTTTCACCCGCGGTGTCCCGCGCGTTTTGCCCTGTGCCCCCAGGTGCGGCCCGAATTGAAGGTCGTGGGGGACGGCGGCGCCGGGGGACCGGAGGCCGGTCATCAGGTGGCCTGCCACCTCTACGAGACCGCCGATTCCGGGCCGGCCTGAGTCCGGGAATCCCCGCGGGCTTGGCTTGCCCGCGCAGGCCGGAGGTGAGAACGTAACGCGTGCGCTGGACGCAACCGCTGCAATCTCTGCTGGCCAAGGGGGACGGATTGATCGACCGCCTGCTTTGCGTCGTGGGCGCGGTGCTCTGCTCCCAGCTGCCGGAGTTCATCCAGCAGTACCTCCAGCGGCTGGGCGGCCACCTCGACGAGGCGCGGCGGCAATTGGAGCAGTTCCAGGCGGTCGCGGCCAAATCGGGGCTCACGTTCCACCAGTTGGTCGCCAACAGCCTCGCAAGCAAGGAGCCCACCGTGATGCAACTGGGGGGCGTGATGAACGACACCGCGAGCCGCGTCGACGCCCTGGCCGCGGCCGAGGCGGCCATCCAGCACGCCTCGATCATCGCCCGGCCGTTCGTGTTTCTGCGCCACCTCGACCTTTCCATCGCCCAGGCGACCTGGACGATCTTCAAGCCGGCGGTGCCGACCACCGTCGAGGGGATGATCTACGCGGCCGGCGGGGTGTTGCTGGCCCTGGCGCTCTACCACGGCGGGGTCAAATACCCGGTGCGCCGGGTCTGGCGCCGCCGCGTGGCGCGCCGGAGCGGCGTGAAGGTCTCGCCGGCGGGCATCGAGCCGCTGGGTGGCGACCAGAGTCAGGTCTGATTATCCTTCCTTCCGCACCCTCCCATGCTGATCCATGCCGTCTACTTCTGGCTGCGCCCGGACCTCACCGCGGCGCAGCGGGCCGAGTTCCGCCAGGGGGTCGAAACCCTGGCCACGATCACCCACGTGACGCAGGTCCACATCGGGACGCCGGCTGCCGTGCCGGACCGCCCCATTGTCGACAAGAGTTTCGCCGTTGCGCTGGTGGTCGTCTGCCGCGATGTCGCCGCGCACAACGCCTACCAGGCGGATCCCATCCACCTGGCCTTCGTGGCGCGCTTCAGCCGCTACTGGACCCGGGTCCAGATCTACGACTCGGAATGACGGCGGTCCGCCGCCACCCCGCCGGGCCTCAGCCGTTGAGATACTGCGCGAGCAGGTTCTCGAGGTATTCCTGGCGTCCGCTGCGGAGCACCGGTTCGCCCAGCTTCAGGGCGATCTTCTCGAGGGCCGGGAAATCCGCCTTGCCGGCCTCGATGTCGCGGCCGAAGCCGACATTGTAGCTGTTGTAGCGCGCGGCGACGAACTCGGAGAACTTGCCGTCCGCCAGGATCCGGCGCGCGATCTTGAAGGCGTGGGCGTAGGTGTCGAAGCCCCCGATGTGCGCGAAGAAGAGATCCTCGAGGTCGATGGAGGGGCGGCGCAGCTTGGCGTCGAAATTGAACCCGCCCGAGCCGAGCCCGCCCGCCCGCAGGATGGAGATCATCGCCAGGGTGAGCTCCCGGAGGTCGGTGTTGAACTGGTCGGTGTCCCAGCCGAGCAGGAGGTCGCCGGTGTTGGCGTCGATCGAGCCGAGCATGCCCAGCGCCGCCGCCACCTCGATCTCGTGCTGGAAGGTGTGGCCGGCGAGCGTGGCGTGGTTGGTCTCGATGTTGAACTTGAAGTGCCGGTCGAGGCCGTGGGTCTTGAGAAACGCGATGCCCGACGCCACGTCGAAATCGTACTGGTGCTTGGTCGGCTCCTTCGGCTTGGGCTCGATGAGGAACTGCCCCTTGAAGCCGATGGCCTTGGCGTGATCCACCGCGAGGTGGAGGAACCGGGCGAGGTGCTCCTGCTCGCGCTTGAGGTCGGTGTTGAGGAGGGTCTCATAGCCCTCGCGGCCGCCCCAGAAGACGTAATTCTCGCCGCCCAGCTCCAGCGTGACTTCCAGCGCCTTTTTGACCTGCGCCGCGGCGTAGGCGAAGACATGGGCGTCGGGATTCGTGGCCGCGCCGCACATGTAGCGGGGATGGGAAAAGAGGTTGGCGGTGCCCCACAGCAGCTTTACGCCGGTGGCCTGCTGGAGCTGCTTCGCGTGCGCCACCAGCTTGTCCAGATTCCGGTTGGTCTCGGCCAGCGAGGCGCCCTCCGGGGCGATGTCCCGGTCGTGGAAGCACCAGAACGGCGCCTGGATCTTGGCGAAGAATTCGAACGCGGCGTCCATCCGGGTCTGGGCGACGGATAGCGCGTCGGCCCCCTCCTCCCACGGGCGGCGGATGGTGGCGGCGCCGAACATGTCGACGCCCGCGCCGCGAAAGGAATGCCAGTAGGCGATGGAAAAGCGCAGGTGGTCCTTCAGCGATTTCCCGTCGATGATCTCCCCCGGGTTGTAGTGCTTGAAGGCGAGCGGATTCTCCGACTTGGGGCCTTCAAAGGGTATCGACGGGACGGGGAAGAACTGAGTCTTGGTCTTTTTCATGAGGGGCGACAAGAAGCCGGGATTGCATAACGGCCGGGTCCGCAAAAACGAGACCGAATTCGTGAGAACATTAGACCGTCGGCCCCGGGGCAAACAGAAGCCCCGCGGAAAACCGCGGGGCGTCGGGCGGATCGGGCCGCGGGGACGGGCCCGGCCTATTTGGCGAGCTGGGCCTTCAGGAACTCCACGCTGCCGCGGATCGAGTCGTCCTGGTCCATCAGGTTGTCGACCGTCTTGCAGGCGTGGATGACCGTGCCATGGTCGCGGCCCCCGAAGGCCTCGCCGATCTCCTGGAGCGAATGCTTCGTGAGCTGGCGGGCGAGGTACATCGCGATCTGGCGGGGCATGGCGATGTTCGCCGGCCGCCGCTTGCTCGTCATGTCGCTGTGCCGGATCTGGTAGTGGTCGGCGACGCGCTTCTGGATGGTCTCGAGGGTCAGCTGGCTCTGCGCCTGCTCCATGAGCACGTCCTGCAGCAGCATCTCGACGGTGGGCAGGTCGAGCGGCTTGCTGGTCAGCGCGGAGTAGCTGGCCACCTTGATCAGGGCGCCCTCGAGGCGGCGGATGTTCTTGGAGATGTGCTGGGCGATGAAATTGATCACCGCCGGGGGGACGTCGAACTTGAGGCTCGCGGCCTTGGTGCGGAGAATGGCGACGCGGGTCTCGAGGTCGGGCGACTGGATGTCGGCCACGTAGCCCCACTGGAAGCGCGACACGAGGCGCGACTCGAGCTTGGCGATCTCGCCGGCCGGCCGGTCGCTGGTGAGCACGATCTGCTTCCCCGACTCGAAGACGTCGTTGAAGGTGTGGAAGAACTCCTCCTGGATCCGCTCCTTGCCGCTGAGAAACTGGACGTCGTCCAGCAGCAGCACGTCGACGTTGCGGTAACGCTGGCGGAAGCGGGTCAGGCTGTTTTCCTGCAGCGCCTGGATGAACTCGTTCGTGAACTTCTCGGTGGAGAGGTACGCGACCTTGGCCTCGGAGTTGTTGCGCAGGATGCTGTGCCCGATGGCGTGCATCAGGTGCGTCTTGCCGAGGCCCGTGTCGCCGTAGACGAACAGGGGATTGAACGCCTGGGCCGGCGCCTGGGCCACGGCGAGCGCGGCGGCGTGGGCCAGCTGATTGTTGGCGCCCACGACGAAGTTCTCGAAGGTGTTGCGGGGATTGAGCAGGCCCGCGTACGGGCCCTTGTCGTCGTACCGTCCGGCGCGGCGCGGCGCGGCGCGCACCCGGCCGTGGTGGAGGGTCGGCGCCTGGCTGTCCGTGCTCCCGTTGCCGCCCGGCAGCGCGCCGCCCGCGGATTTGGCGATCGGAGCGGGCTGGTACACCTTCAGCGTCACATTGATCAGCCGGCCGGCCGTCAGGCGCAGGCGCTGGGTGATCAGGTCGAGATAGTTGTCATGGATCCAGATGGCGGCGAAGTCATTAGGCACGCCCAGGGTGATCGAGTCCTCCGCGGTCTCGAGGCAGGCGATGGGCTCAAACCACATCTGAAACACGTCCTCAGGGAACAGTCCCTTGAAGTCGCATTTGACGGTTTCCCAGAGGCTGGATGGGAGGGTCAACGAAGGCATGGAGAGCGGGCGGAACGAAGGGTTTATTCACACCACCTCTGGGAGGGTCTCCCCGCACGTCTCACCGGGTCAGATACCGTCGCTCGCTCGAAGGAGAAAGGCTTGTCCGGTCTTCACCGGGGCAGGATACAGGGGAAGCGGCATAATAAGCGCTTGAAGGCCAGAAGGTAGAGAGAGGCTCCTTGCGGGCTAACGGAGGGCGTCTTGTGGCAGACGTGGGAAAGAACAAATGAGGTGCTGGGAAATAAAACGGATTTGCGGAGTAACGTGAATCACAAAATGCATTTCAAGGCCAACTTTCCCACAAGTTATTCACACCCGCCCGCGGCCGCGGCCGGTGGGCCCGGACTGCGCGGCCGGACCCGGTCGTAACGGCACCTTCACTACAGCATCCGGGGCGGGCGCGCGCTCCGTCCCGGGGGCCGCCGGGCGGCGGTAGTGACGAAACCGTGACAATTGTGGCGGCGTGCGGGCCGCCATCGGGGGCGGGCCGCGTCAGCGCGGTGCCGCGGCCGGCGGCTCGAGCCATTTCCCATGTTCCTTGATGAGCGCGATCAGCCGGCCGTCGGCCTCCGCCTGCGGGATGTTGTACTGCACGCAGGCCTTCCCGACGTAGAGATTGATCTTGCCCGGCGCGCCACCGACGTAGCCGAAGTCCGCGTCCGCCATCTCGCCCGGCCCGTTCACGATGCAGCCCATGATGGCGATCTTCACGCCCTTGAGGTGCCCGGTCTGCGCGCGGATTCGCTGGGTCGTGGACTGGAGGTCAAACAGGGTGCGCCCGCAGCTGGGGCAGGCCACGAATTCCGTCTTGGAGACGCGCGCGCCGGCGCCCTGCAGGAGGTTGTAGGCCAGCTTCAGCGCGCGCACCGGATCGTCCTCGGTTTCCACGCTGACGAGATCGCCGAGCCCGTCGCACAGCAGCCCGCCGGTCAGGAGGCTGGCTTCGATCAGGCGGCCGAGAAAGCTGGGGTCGGGGCGCACCGCGGAGGTTTCGGTGTTGCGAATCCAGAGCGGAGCGCGAAGGCCGAGCCGGCGGAGCTGGTCCGCGATTGCGCGATAGGCTCCCAGGGCGTGGCGGGAGGCGGCGCGGGCGGCCGGCGAGGCGACGCCGGTGAACAGCAGGCGTTCGTCGCCAACCGCGCGCAGCGTGGCGCCGAGCGCCGGCAGATCCTCCGCCGCGACGGCGACCGCCACGAAGTGCCGGTGGCGCCGGGCCAGGTCAATCAGGGCGGTGAGCCGCGCCGCCGCGGACGGACGGCCGCGCTGACACAGCACGAGCCGGTGGCGGCTCGCGGCCGCGAAATCGGCGAGGTCGGCTGCGCTGAGCGATTCCGCCAGCTCGAGCACCAGGAATTCGACCGGCAGGTCAACGGTCCCCAGCGAGGCGCGGAGCGCGGCCAGTTCGCCGGCATCGGCCACGGGCACGAGCAAACCCTCGAACGGCGTGTCCGGCGACGCTGCCGGGCGCAGCGACGACGCGAGGCGCGCGACCTGGTCCGGCGCCGGCACGCGGACAACGACCCGGGGCGGCTGCTCCGGTCCGACGCGGCAGCGTTCGGAGAGCGCCAGGGTGGTGGTCTCGCGCCGCGTGAAACTGAACGGGTCGATGGCGTCGGTCTCGTCCGGTGCGGCGGACTCGCGCTCCGGCCTCTGAGTTTCGTTTTCCCGCGTGCGCCACAGGCTCATCGCCTTGTCGGCGATGGCGCGCGCGACCGGGATCTCGTACACGGAGTCCTCGGTCAGCGAGACGCGGATCGTGTCGCCGAGGCCGTCGAGCAGGAGCGTGCCGATGCCGATGGCGCCCTTGATCCGGCCGTCCTCGCCGTCGCCCGCCTCGGTGACGCCGAGATGGAGCGGGTAGGGGCGGTGCGCGGCGTCCATCCGCGCCACGAGCAGCCGGTAGGCCTGGAGCATCACCTTCGGGTTGCTCGCCTTCATCGACAGGATGAGGTCGTGGCAGCCCTCGGCCTCGGCGATGCGCACGAACTCGAGCGCGCTCTCGACCATGCCCAGCGGAGTGTCGCCGTACCGGTTCGTGATCCGGTCCGACAGCGAGCCGTGGTTGGTGCCGATGCGCAGCGCCCGGCCGAGCTCGCGGCACCGGCGCACGAGCGGCGCAAAGGCGTCGTGGAGCCGCTGCAACTCGGCCGCGTACTCGGCGTCGGTGTACTCCCGCACGGCGAACTTCTTTTTGTCCGCGTAATTGCCGGGGTTGACCCGCACCTTCTCGACATGCTCGACCGCCTCCAGCGCGGCCGCGGGGAGAAAGTGGATGTCCGCGACCAGCGGCACGGCGCCGAAGCCCGCGGCGGTGAACTGATCGCGGATCGCGCGCAGGCAGCGGGCGGCGGGCACGTTCGGCGCGGTCACGCGGACGATCTCGCAGCCGACCTCCGCGAGGGCGATGCACTGCCGGACCGTGGCGGCGACATCCTGCGTGTCGCTCGTGGTCATCGACTGGAGCCGGATCGGGTGGGCCCCGCCGACGCCGACCGGCCCGACCTTCACCTCGACCGTGCGGCGGCGGATCGTCTGGAAACGGGAGGCGCAGTAGACCATGGCGGTCGGCGCGGAGCGGGGGCGGGCGCTATGGACCTCCCGCCGGCGCGGCATTGGCCGGCGCCGCCGGGGCCTCCGGCGGCGCGGAGCGGGCGTCGCGCACGATCCGGCGGACATCAAAGAAGCTGATGTAGATGAAGAAGGAGATGATCAGGACGAAGAAGACGCTCTGGGTCGCCATGATGAAGCCCGCGGGCAGCGCCCGCCCGCGCAGCCGGCTGATCGTGGCGAAGAGCATCTGGCCGCCGTCGAGGATCGGAATCGGCAGAAGGTTGAAGATGGCGAGATTGACGTTGAGCAGGATGGTGAACCAGAGAACCAGGCGGATGTCGCTCTGCGCCGTGGCCACGAACACGCGCATGATGCCGAGGGGGCCGCTGAGCTTGGAGACGTCGAGGTCGGACTGGGGGTTGATCAATCCCACCAGGACCCGATACGTCATCACGACATTGTCGGCGATCTGGGCGAAGGGGCTCGGATAGACGAGCTGGTAGCTCGACGCGAAGGAGAGGCCGATGTCGGTGGGTTGCTTCGCGCCGGGACGCGCCGGGAGCGTGAGCGCCACCTCGCGTCCCGCGCGCAGCACGGTGAGCGTCGTGGCCCGGTCCGCGCTCTTGCGCAGCAGCTCGGCGAACACCGTCGAGTGGAGCAGGGGCTGCCCGTCGAGGGCGACGATCTGGTCCTTGGGCTCCAGCCCGGCCTGCGCGGCCGGGGACCCGCCGGTGACCTCATAGACGATGAACTCCTCCGCGGGGGCGATGCCGATGCGGCGCATGCGTTCGTCGCCAGCCAGGCGGGGGAACACGGTCAGGTTCAACGTCTGGCCGTCGCGCTCGATCGTGAACACCGCCCGCGGCTGGCCCTCGGCGGTGTGCCCGGCGCTGGCGAACAGCGTCTGCTGCAGGTCGGGCCAGTTCGCCACGCGGTTGCCGTTGATGGCGCGGACCACGTCGCCCGCCTTGAACCCCGCCTCAAAGGCCGGACTCGGCACGCTGGACCCGTCCGGCAGCGTGATGGTCGGGAGCACGTAGCCGATCCGGGTCGTGTTCAACTCGGCGCTGGTCGGCTGGCCGACCAGCCATACGACGCACGCGAGCACGAAGGCGAAGAGGATATTGAAAATGGCCCCGGCGACAAAAACCAGCATCTTGGCCCGGTAGCTGGGCGGGGGGAGCTTCTCCACATCCAGCTCCGACTCGCCCTCGATCATCCGCAGGTCCGCCAGCTGGGGCAATGCGACGTAGCCGCCGAGCAGCAGCCACGACAGGCGGTACTCGACGCCGTCCTTGCCCCGCCAGGCAAGGATCTTGGGCCCGAAGCCGATGGAGAAGCGCTCCACTTTCACGCCGCTCCACCGGGCGGCCAGGAAATGGCCGAATTCGTGGACCACGATTGAGCCCACGAAGAAGAAGACGACCACGACGATCGCCCACAGATCGGACGCGAAGGATTGGAACAGGACGGACAACACGGTCGGGATCAACGATGGAGACGGGCGGCGATGGACTGGGCGGCCCGGCGGGCGGCGGCATCGGCTTCCAGGACCGCCTCGAGATCCGCCGGTTCGAAATTGGCACTGGCGGCCAGACTCTGGCCGAGGACCTCGGCAATGGCAAGAAAGGGCAGCCGTCCGGCGAGAAACGCCGCCACGGCCACCTCGTTGGCCGCGTTGTAAACCGCTGGCGCGACGCCACCGGCGGCCATCGCCGACCGGGCGAGCCGCAGGCACGGGTAGCGGGCGTCGTCGACCGGCTGGAAGTCGAGGCGGAGGATCTTGGTCAGGTCCAGGGCGGCGGTCGTGCCGGGCACCCGCTCCGGATAGAGCAGGGCGTGCTGGATGGGAAACGCCATCGAGGGGGGCGCCAGCTGGGCCAGCATGGCGCCGTCGGCGAACTCCACCAGGGCGTGCACGATGCTCTGCGGGTGCAGCACGGCCTCGCACTGGTCGGGCCGCAGGCCGAACAGCCACTGCGCCTCCATGAGCTCGAGGCCCTTGTTGGCCAGCGTGGCCGAGTCGACCGTCACCTTCGGCCCCATGGACCAGTTGGGATGCTTGAGGGCGTCGGCGGGCGTGGCCGCGGCCAGCGCGGCGGCGGGCAGGTCGCGCAAGGCGCCGCCGGAGGCGGTGAGCACGATGCGGCGCACGGCGGCGTGCGGATGGCCCTCCAGACATTGAAACACGGCGTTGTGTTCGCTGTCGACCGGAAGCAGCGGCACGCCGCTCGCCCGGGCCGCGGCCATCACGAACTTGCCGGCCAGCACCAGAATCTCCTTGGAGGCCAGGGCGAGGGCCTTCCGGGCCGCGAGCGCGGCCAGCGCGGGCCGCAGGCCGGCCGTGCCCACCACGGCCACGAGCACGAGGTCGGCGTCCGGCAGTTGCGCTAGTTCCATCAGTCCATTCAAGCCGCCGTAGATTCGGGTGCCCGCCGGGAACGCGTCGGCGCTGGCGCGGGCCTCGGCCAGGGCGCCGAGGTCGAACAGGCCCACGTGGCGGACGTCGAACCGGCGGGCGATCTCGGCGAGGCGCCGGTGGTTGGCGCGCGAGGCGATGCCGGCCAGCTCCAGCTTGTCCCGGTGCGCCGCCACCACGCGCAGCGTGGTTTCGCCGATGGAGCCGGTGGCGCCCAGGAGCACGAGGCGCTTTTTGGTGGGGGAAGAGGACACGTTCACGGTACCGCGATCCGTCTCCGCCGGGAGAGGAGTCGGCGCCGATTCCTGCACGCGCCGGCGGTCAGAGCAAGTGAAACACCGCCCAGCCCAGCGGCGCGGTGAGGATGAGGCTGTCCAGCAGGTCGAACATGCCGCCGATGCCGGGGATGAGGCGCCCGGTGTCCTTGATGTCGGCGCGGCGCTTGATCACCGATTCGACCAGATCCGAGACGATGGCGAGCGCGGCCAGAGGCGCGGCCAGCACCGCGGCGAAAAGCGGGGTGAATCCGGCCGGGAGGTGGGCGCAGGCGCCCCAGGCCAGCGCAGCGCCGGCCCCCACGGCGATCACCAGGCCGCCGGCCACGCCTTCCCAGGTCTTCTTCGGGCTGATCTCGGGCGCGAGCTTGTGCCGCCCGATCGCGAGGCCGGTGAGCAGGGCGCCCGTGTCGCAGAGCTTGGTGACGACGACGAGCCAGAACGCCAGCAGCAGGCCCGTGTAGGGTTTGGGGTTGGCGAGCAGGACGATGCGCACGAGGAACTGGAGCATGAACGGCACGTAGGCTAGGCCGAAGACCGTCCAGGTCAGCGCCTCGGCGCGATCCGCGGATCCGCGTTCGCCCAGGATGCGGAGGGAGGCCACGATCACGGCCAGCGCCAGCAATTCGGCCGCGTTGACGTACGGGCCGCCGTACAGGGGGGCGAGCATGATCGCGGCGCCGAACGCCAGGCCGAGGCCGCGGAAGGGCTGGAAACCCATGCCCCGGACCAGCGCGTAGAACTCGTGCAGCGCGACGACGCCGGCCGCCGTCAGGAACCACACGGCGCCGACCGCGCCGAGATAGCGCATGCAGATCAGAACGAGGCTCCAGAGAACGAGGGTGCTGAGGGTCCGCTTGAGCACGGGCGGGGCGGGGTTACGGACGGGCGGCCGCCGGGGCCGCCGCGGGACCGGCCTTGAGCTGCTCGCCCGTGAGGCCGAACCGGCGCTCGCGGCGCTGGTATTCCTCCACCGCCGCCGCGAGGTCGGCCGGGGAGAAATCGGGCCACAACACCGGCGAAAAGATCATCTCCGCATAGGCACACTGCAGGAGCAGGAAGTTGCTCACCCGGGTCTCGCCGGAGGTGCGGATGAGGAGGTCGGGGTCCGGGATCTCCGCGGTGTACAGGTAGCGGCTGAAGGCGGCCCAGGAGTTCTCGGCCAGTTTCTCGCGGCCGTCGGCCACCGCCTCGGCATAGGCGCGCGCGGCGTCGGCCACCTCGGTGCGCGAGCCGTAGTTGAGCGCGAGCACGAGGTGCCAGTCGTCGAAATTCCGGGTGGCGGCGATGGCGCGCATCAGCTCGCGCCGCGGCCCCGCGGGCAGGGCCTCGAGATGGCCGATGGCGTGCAGGCGGATGCGGTTCTTGACGAGCACCTTGGTCTCGCGTCGCAGGAAGAACTCCAGCAGCCCCATCAGCGCCGAGACCTCGTCGGGCGGACGCTGCCAGTTCTCGGCCGAGAAGGCGTACAGCGTCAGATAGCGGATGCCCTGCGCCCGGGCCGCGTCGATGATGGTGCGGACGGTCTCGACGCCGCGGCGGTGGCCCTCGATGCGCGGCAGGCCGCGCTGCCTGGCCCACCGGCCGTTGCCATCCATGATGATGGCGACATGGCGGGGAATGTTGGCGGCGGCCGGCGGCATCGGTGGATTCGGGCCTTTTATGAAGCGGCTCGCTCGTTTGACAAGGGGAATGACCGGTTCAAGGTGCCGCATGGCGACAGCGTTGGGAGCGGCGGAGATCGAGCAGGCGCTCGCCCGGCTGCCCGGGTGGCGCCACGAGGGCAACGCGCTGGTGAAGACCTTCGCGTTTGGCAGCTTCCGCGAGGCGTTCTCCTTCATGACCCGCGTTGCGTTCGAGGCCGAGGCCCTGGACCACCACCCCGAGTGGACCAACGTCTACCAGCGGGTCACGCTGCGCCTCCGCACCCACGACGCCGGCAACCAGGTCACGGCGCGGGACGTGGATCTGGCCGGCCGCGTCCAGAAAGTGTCGTGGGTCGGCTGATTCCCGACGGCCGCGGTCAGCGGTAGGCCCGGATCTTGTCCACGGCGGCCTCGGCGTCGGCGCACTGGGTGTGCACCTCCACCAGGCCGTTGATGAGGTACAGCAAGGCGAGCGGAAGGCCGATGCCGGTAAG
>JBAIXJ010000083.1:0-2528 GCA_037916645.1 Opitutales bacterium
CGGCGTGACTTCCTTCCCTGTCTCTCCGCCTTGTTGAAACGAATGAAACGCCTGCTCCTTTTTGCGGCCATCGGCTTGGTGCCCCGGCTGCTGGCCGGGAGCCCGGAGGTCGTGAGCGTCGACGGCCTGAAAGAGCTGGGCGTGATCTGCCGGCGGGTGCAACTGCAGGCGCTGACGGCCAGCGTCGAGATCGACCTCACCGTGGACGAGCGCCAGACGCCGGGCCAATACCTGGGCGCCGAATGCGTCGTCCTGAAGGAACCCGTTCCGGCCGACAAGCTGGCGGCCGCCGACGCCGCGGCGGCGGAGGGCGGCGCCATCGCGCGGCGGGCCCGGTCGACGAAGCCCAACCCCGCGTTCCTCGTGCTGGGCCGGGAGCTGCCGCGGGCGTACCTGGCGGTTGAGTTCGCGGTTGCCGGCGAGGCGGGCGGAACCCGCCCGCGCCGCTATCTTCTGCCGGTGGACGCCATCAGCGAAGCCCCGCCGCCGCCGGCCGAGTCGGAGCGCGACACGCCTGGACCGCACTGAGCCTCACTCGCGCAGCACGCGCTCGATGCGGCGGTCGGGCACGAGCCAGACCAGCGCCACCGCGACGTAGAGCGCGTCGGCGATCCAGGGCTGCAGGAACGCCGCCGGGATGGCGACCAGATAGGCCACCGGCGAAAGCTTGCCCTTGAGGTCGCGGCCGATGGCCGCGGCGAGGAGCGACGCGCGGCCGTGCCGGGCGATGATGATCCGCTGCAGCAAGTAGTACGCGAGGGCCGCCATCAGCATGACGATCCCGTAGAGCGCGGTCGGCGCGGCGGCGAAATGGTTCTCGCCCATCCAGCCGGTCACGAACGGCACCAGCGACAGCCAGAACAGCAGGTGCAGGTTGGCCCAGAGGATGCCGCCGCTCACGCGCTCGACCAGGTGCAGCATGTGGTGGTGGTTGTTCCAGTAGATCGCGAGGTAGGCGAAGCTGAGCACGTAGCACAGGAACACCGGCAGCAACGGCCGGAGCGACGCGAAATCCGCACCCAGCGGCACCTTGAGGTCGAGGACCAGAATGGTGATGAGGATGGCGATGACGCCGTCGCTGAATGCCTCGAGCCGGTTCTTCCCCATGGTCTTGGCGCGCAACGTCGCACACGATCCGCCCCGGCGCCAGCGGCACGCGGATTCTTCCCGGCGGACGGCCCGATTCGCGGCGCCCGGCCCCCCGTTCGGGACGCCCCGGCGGCCGGGGGAAAATAGGGGTTGACGGAGGCGGGATCGACTGGAGACTTAGCCGTTTTTCGCCCGAAGACGCCCGTTCAGAACATGTCTATTGAAATCAAGATCCGCAAAAACGAGCCGGTGGATCGTGCGCTGCGCCGCCTGAAGAAGAAACTCGACCGCGAGAACGTCATCAAGGAAGTCCGCGCCAAGCGCTACTACGAGAAGCCGTGCGAGCGGCGCCGGCGCAAGGCCAAGGTGGCGGCCTTCACCGCCATGCTCCGCGCCCGTTACGAGAGCTGATTTTGGGCGGCGCACCTGGCAACCGGCCGGGGCGGAGGCGGGCGGGCCCCGGCGGAGAGCGCCGGCGCCGGCCGAGACCGATTTGAGGAGGTAGGGTGAACCCCATCCTGGCCCTTTCCACCACGTGGTGCTCCCGGCGCCACACGGACGGGTACGCGATGCTGCGGGAGATGGCGGACTTGGGGTTTGGGCACGTGGAGCTGAGCCATGGCATCCGCATTTCCCTGGTGCCCGGCATCCTTCGGGCGCTCGACGAGGGCATCGTCAAGGTCAGCTCAACCCACAACTTCTGTCCGCTGCCGGCCGGCATGTCGCACCCGGCGCCGAATCTGTTCGAGCCGTCGGCGCCGGCCACGCGGGGCCACGAGCACGACCAGTGGGTGCGGCACACGCGGCGCAGCCTGGAATTCGCGGCCCAGGTGCGGGCGGGGGCCGTCGTGTTGCACCTGGGCAGCGTGCGGTTCTTCTGGACCAACCCGGGGCACCAGCTCCGCCATTTCGTCCGCCGGCACCCGGCGATGGCCATCCCGACGGATGCGCGGTACCAGCGGCTGCTGACAAAAGCCTCGGCCCGGCTCCGCAAGCGCCAGCCGGGGTTCTGGGCGCAGACGCGGCAGAGCCTCGAGGAAATCCTGCCCTTTGCGGCGGAAAAGCGCGTGCGGCTGGGACTGGAGAACCGCGAGCGGTTCGAGGAACTGCCCCTCGACGCCGACTTTCCGGCGCTCTTCCAGGGACTGAGCAAGCCGGAGCAGGCCGGCTACTGGCACGACACCGGCCACGCCGAGCTGAAGGAGCGCATGGGCGTGATGGCGCAGCAGCGGCTGCTGGAGGAGAACGCGGCGCGCCTCGTCGGTTTTCACCTCAACGACGTCGACGCGGACGGGCAGGATCACCAGGCGATCGGCCGCGGGCGGATTGATTTCAAGATGGTGCGCCGGTTCTGGCTGCCGCATCACCTGCTGGTGCTCGAGCTCAGCCCCCACGTGAGCGCGGTCGAGGTGCTGGAGTCGCGGAAGCGGATTGAGGAT
>JBAIXJ010000084.1:0-4096 GCA_037916645.1 Opitutales bacterium
TGGTGCCGTTCAAGACGTTCTCCGCCTACGCCGGCGGCCTGGCGCTGGGCTTCATCATGGTTCCGCTCGTGCTGCGCACGACCGAGGAGGTGCTGGTGCTCGTGCCGCGCAGCTACCGCGAGGCCGCACTCGCGCTCGGGCTGCCGCGATGGAAGATGATCGCCCGCATCGTCCTGCCCACCGCCCTCAAGGGCCTGGTCACCGGCGTGCTGCTGGCGATGGGACGGGTGGCGGGCGAAACGGCCCCGCTGCTTTTCACGGCGTTCGGCAACCGGTACTGGAGTCACCACCTGTCCGAACCGATCGCGGCCCTGCCGCTGCAGATCTTCACCTACGCGATCTCCCCCTACGACGACTGGCACCGGCAGGCGTGGGCGGGCGCGCTCGTCCTCATCTTCCTGGTGTTCATGCTGAGTTCGGGCGTCCGCCTGCTCTCCGCCAACCGGAAGAGATTCTGAGTCCCCTCCCGCCGCATGAGCGCCGCTGAATCGATCACCACCCGCCGGCCCACGACCCGCCCGCCCATCGAGGCGTCGCCCGCGGCGGGCGGTCCGTCGGGCCGGGCGGAGGGGCTGCCGCCCGAGGTCACCTTCGACATCCGCGAGCTGAGCGTGTTCTACGGCGCCAGCCCGGCCCTGCACAACGTGACGCTGCAGATCCACGCGCACGAGGTCACGGCGGTGATCGGGCCGAGCGGCTGCGGCAAGTCGACCTTCATCCGCACGCTGAACCGCATGCACGAGCTGACGCCCGGGGCCCGGCACACCGGCAGCATCCGCCTGCGCGGCCGGGACCTGTACGCCCCCGACGTCGACCCGACGATTGTGCGGCGCCAGGTCGGCATGGTCTTCCAGAAATCCAACCCGTTTCCGACCCTCTCGATCGCCGAGAACGTCCTGGTTGGTCTCCGGCTGAACGGCGTGCGCGACCGGGACCTGCTCCGCCAGCGCCTGGAGGAGTCGCTGCGCATGGCCGCGCTGTGGGACGAGGTGAAGGACATCCTCGGCCGCCCCGGCATCAGCCTTTCCGGGGGCCAGCAGCAGCGGCTCTGCATCGCCCGCGCGCTGGCCGTCCGGCCGGAGGTCCTCCTGATGGACGAGCCGTGCTCGGCGCTCGACCCGCTGGCGACGGCCCGGATCGAGGAGCTGATCAACAGCCTCCGCGCGAGTTACACCTTGGTCATCGTCACCCACAACATGCAGCAGGCCGCCCGCGTGTCCGACCGGACCGCGTTCTTCTACCTCGGCCGGCTGGTCGAATACGACGCGACCCGCACCATCTTCATGAACCCCGCCAACCCGCAGACGGAGGCCTACGTCTCCGGGCGGTTTGGCTGAGCCCCCTTATGCAGATCTCCCCCGAGCATCCCCCCGGTTTCCCCGTGCTGCGGCGGTACTTCGACGCCGAGCTCGAAACGCTCCGCTCCCACCTGATCCTGATGGGCGAAACCGCCATCCAGCAGGTGCGCGACGCCCTCCGGGCCCTGGTCGAGGGCAACATTCACCTGGCGGAGCAGGTCCGCGCCGCCGACGACCGGCTCGACGAGCTCGAGGTCAAGATCGACGACGAGGGCGTGCGCTTCATGAGCCTGCGGTCCCCCGTCGCGAGCGACCTGCGCCTCGTGATCGTGGGCATGAAGACCGGGCACGACCTCGAACGGGTGGGGGACGAGGCCACCAGCATCGCCAAGCGCGCCATCAAGCTGGCGGCGGAGCCGCCGCTCAAGCCGTACATCGACATCCCCCGCATGGCCAATATCGCGCTGGAAATGCTGCGCGACGCCCTCGACTGCCTGCTCCAGGGCGACGAAGCCAAGGCCATCGCGGTCTGCAAGCGCGACGCCGAGGTCGACGACCTCAACCGCCAGCTCTACCGCGAACTCACCAGCTACATGGTGGAAAAGCCGGACACGATCTCGCGTGCGATCGAGCTGATGTTCATCTCCAAGTCGCTCGAGCGCATCGCCGACCACGCCACGAACGTCGCGGAGGAGACGATCTTCCTGATGCGGGGCAAGGACGTCCGTCACACCGTCGAGGTCAAGAAGACGCCGCCGCCCGCGGCGTGACCGCGGGCCCGCGCCTCAGGCGGAACCGTTCAGTTCCACCGCGGATTTCGCCGATGGGCGCGGATGTTTGCAGAGGAAGAACTTGAAGTGATTCGGCTGCGCTTTCACTTCACCAGAAAGTGCGTGTCTGCCTGAGGGTCGATGCGATCGACGTCTGAATGATCCGCGCCAATCCGCGCAATCTGCGGTGAACTCCCACTGCATAATTCCGCCTCAGGCGACGCCGACCAGCCGCAACAAAGAGTCGATCAGGTAGCCCAGCAGACCGGTGACGGGGAGGGTCAGCACCCAGGCCCAGACGATCCGCTCCACCACGCCCCACTTGACCGCGCTCAGGCGCTTCGTGGCGCCCACGCCCATGATTGCGGCCGAGATGTTGTGCGTGGTGGAAAGCGGGATGCCAAAATGCGAGGCGCCGAGGATGACCATGCCGGCCGTGGTCTCGGCGGCAAATCCGTTCACGGGCTGAAGGCGGACCATCTTGTGTCCCATGGTCCGGATGATCCGCCAGCCTCCGGCGGCGGTTCCCGCAGCCATGGTCATGGCGCAGGCGAAGATCACCCAATCCGGAATCTCGGTGAAGGCCGGAGTGCGCAGGAATCCGAGCCAGCCCGGGAGGTGGTCAAAGCCGTGGGATTGGGTCGCCGTGAACATGGCGAGCGTGATGATGCCCATGGTCTTTTGCGCATCGTTGGAGCCATGGGACAGGCCCATCCCGGCCGCACTGACCAGTTGCAGTTTTCCGAACAGGGAATTGACCAGCCGCGGCGTCGCGGAGCGGAAGGCCAGGTAGAGACACAGCATCAGGAGCATGCCGATCACGAAGCCGAGGAGGGGCGACGTGACCATGGGCAGCACCACCTTGGGCCACAGACCGTCGTGGCCGCCGTGGCTGTCGACGAACGACCATTTGAGCACCTCCCACCGGCCGCCGGCTGTCGCCAGCGCCGCGCCGCACAGGCCGCCCACCAGCGCGTGGCTGGAACTGGACGGCAGGCCGAGCCACCAGGTGAAGAGATTCCACACGACGGCCGCGAGCAACGCCGCCAGCACGGTGGTCATCGTCACCACCTCGGTGTCGACCAGACCCTTGCCGACCGTCTTGGCCACCTGGGTGCCGATGAAAGCCCCGGCGAGGTTGCAGATCGCGGCGAGCACGATGGCCTGCCGGGGCGACAGGACCTTGGTCGAGACCACCGTGGCGATCGCATTGGCCGCGTCGTGAAAGCCGTTGATGTACTCGAAAACCAGCGCGACCAGGAGGACGATCAGGAAGAACGTCATACGCGGCGGCGGGGCGGCTCAGGAGTATTTCAGCACGATTTGAAACACGACGTTGCCGGCGTCGCGGCAGCGGTCGATCGCCTTCTCCACCATCTCGAAAAGCTGGAGCAGGATGACCACCTCCTTGGCGTCGTACGGACCGGAATATAGGTCTTTCTCCACGCTCAGCATCATTTTGTCCGCCTCGCCCTCGGCGTACTGGAGCTTGTCATTCGCCTCCCCGATGGAATTCATCTTCGCGCCCTTGCGCAGCTGGGCGACCATGAAGGCCACGTTGTCGGCCGCGAGCTGCAACAGCTCGCCCTGGCGCGCGAGGTTCTCGTGGGGCAGCCGGCCGGGGTAGATGGCGAGGCGCTCCACGATCTTCTCGATCATCTTGGGAATGCGGTACAGCGCGTAGGCCAGGGCCTCGATGTCCTCCCGCTCCAGCGGCGTGACGAAGGTGCGGCAGAGCTCCTCGGTGATCTGCTGGGTGAGGCGCTTGTCCTTCCGCCGGCTCTGGATGAAATCGTCGAGATTCTGCGGCTGGCCGGAGCCGGCCCGGGCGCGCAGGAAGCTGCCGAGCAGCGAGGCGCTGGTCTTGGCCTCCTCCGCGCTGGCTTCCAGCAGGTCAAAGAATCGCTCTTCCTTGCCGAACAATTTCCTGAGGGAGAACATGGGTGGCCACTGGTTAGCCGGAATTGCGCCCCGGGGGAAACAAAAATCGGCGGGCGGAGGACGATTTTGCGCGCCGGCGCCTCCCCC
>JBAIXJ010000085.1:0-4311 GCA_037916645.1 Opitutales bacterium
CGTTCCGCCTGAAGCTCACGAGCCGGTTCTGACGCGCCGGACCACCCCAGCCCGCCCGCGACTCCGGCCCCCGAACCCATTCCGGCATCCCCGAACCGCCCGGCCGCCATGCCCCGCCTCCCCCCACCTCCGAAGCCAACCGCCGCCTGGTGGCGCCGCGCGTTGCGCGCGTCGTGCGGCGCGTTGCTGCTGGCGGGCCTGGCGCCCCTCGCGGCCGGGGCCGAACCGCCGACCGAGTACCAGGTCAAGGCGGCGTTCCTCTACAACTTCACCAAGTTCGTCGAGTGGCCGCCGCGGCATTTTGCCGCCGCCGAAAGTCCGATCACGATCGGCGTGCTGGGCGCCGATCCGTTCAACGGCGGACTGGAGGCGGTCGTCCGCGGCCGCCGGGTGGGCGCCCGTCCCCTGGTGATCCGGCTCCTGCCGGCCGCCACCGCCGCCGCGGTCGACGTGCTGTTTGTCCCGGCCGGACAGGAGGCCCTGCTCGACCGCGCGACCCTCGCCTCGCTGGGGGAGGCCGGCGTGCTCACGGTCGGCGAATCCCCGGAGTTCGGCGCGCTGGGCGGCATGATCAACCTGGTGATCGAAGAGCACAAAGTCCGGTTCGAAATCAACCAGGCCGCCGCCGAACGCGGCGGGCTGAAGCTCAGCGCCCAGCTGCTGAAGCTGGCCACCACGGTGCGCCGGCGCCTCTAGGAGCCGAGACGATGCGTGCCCTGCGCGACATTCCGATCCGCCGCAAGCTGACGATCATCAGCCTGCTCACCAGCGCCGTCGCCCTGGGCCTCGCCTGCGGCGCGCTGGTCGTCTACGAGCAGCTCACCTTCCGCCGCACGCTGACCCGCGACCTCTCGATCCTCGCCACCATGCTGGGCGCCAACAGCGCGGCCGACCTCTCGTTCAACGACACGCGTTCCGCCGCGCAGACCCTGGGTGGCCTGCGTGCCCAGCCCCATGTCATCGCCGCCTGCCTCTACAACGCGGAGGGCCAGGTCTTCGCCACCTACCAGCGCGAGCCGGCCGCCGCCGTGGTGTGGCCCGAACCCGGCGCCGACCGCGAGCAGTTCTCCCGGGAGTCCCTGCGCCTGTTCCGCCGGATCGAGCTCGCCGGCGAGACGATCGGCACGATCTTCCTCGAGTCCGACCTCGAGGAGATGCATGCCCGCATGCGGCGCTATGCGCTGGTCGTCGGGGGCATCATCCTCGTGGCGGCCCTGGTCGCTTTCCTGACCGCCTCCCGCCTGCAGCGCCTCGTGGCCGAGCCGATCGCCCATCTCGCCGCCATCGCCGGCCGGGTCGGGAGCGCCCGGGACTACTCCGCCCGCGCGGTCAAGCGCGGCAACGACGAGCTCGGGCAGCTGGTGGACGTGTTCAACGACATGGTGGCCCAGATTCAGTCGCGCGAGACGGATCTGGAGCGGCGGGTCGAGGAGCGCACCCGGGAGCTGCAGGCGGAATACGCCGCCCGCAAGGCGCTCGAGGCGCAGCTGCGCCAGGTGCAGAAGATGGAGACGGTCGGCCAGCTGGCCGGCGGCATCGCCCACGATTTCAACAACATCCTGACGGCGATGCTGCTGAGCCTCGAGCTCCTCGACGAGGAGAAGCTCCCGCCGAAGGCCACCCTCCCCCTCCGCGACCTGCAGACGATGGTCCGGCGCGCCGCGCGGCTCACGGAGCAGCTCCTGCTGTTCGCCCGGAAACACGTGATGCGGACCGAAACGCTGGAACTGAACGCGGTCCTCGCCCATCTCCTGAAGATGCTCCGCCGCCTCCTCGGCGAGCATCTGTCGATCGAGTTGATCAGCAGCCCGCAGCCGCTGTGGATCGAGGCGGACGCGAGCATGCTCGACCAGGTCGTCATGAATCTCTGCGTCAACGCGCGCGATGCGATGCCGGAGGGCGGGCGCCTCACGCTCGAGGCCCGCTTGGTCGAGCTCTCGGCCGAATCGGCCAGTCCGATCGCCGAGGCGCGCCCCGGCCGGTTCGCCTGCCTGCGGGTGACCGACACCGGCTGCGGGATGCCGCCGGACGTCCTCGCCCACGTGTTCGAACCGTTCTTCACCACCAAGGAGACCGGCAAGGGCACCGGGCTCGGCCTGGCGACCGTGCACGGCATCGTGCACCAGCACCAAGGCTGGGTGGGCGTCGAAAGCGCCGCCGGCCAGGGCACGACGTTCCGCGTCTACCTGCCGCTCTCCACCCGGGCCGCGACGACCGAGCCGGCCCCGGCCGCCGCCGAAATCGAGCGCGGGGCGGGGACGATTCTGCTGGTCGAGGACGAGGAGGCCGTCCGCCGCCTGACCTCGGGTCTGCTCCGGCGTCTCGGCTACCGCGTCCTGGCCGCCGGCAACGGCGCCGAGGCCCTGCAGCTCTGGAGCGAGCATCTGGGCGTCATCGACCTGCTCCTCACCGACATGGTGATGCCCAACGGCATGTCAGGCATCCAGCTCACCGCGGAGCTCCGGAAGGCGCGGCCGACGCTGAAGGTGGTCGTCATGACCGGATACAGCGCGGAAATCGTGAGCACCGACGCGCTGCGACCCGCCGGCGTGGCTTTCCTGAGCAAACCGTTCGATCTGAACACGCTCGCCAGCACCTTGCGCGCCAGCCTCCGGTAAGGGGCGCCGGCCGGATGCGGCACCGCGCGATCCCCTCCCCGGGGCGTCGCGCCACCGGGCAGATATCACCACCGGACGCCGGGGTCCGCGCGGCCTCAGAACGGCACGTCGTCGTCGACTTGCTGGGCGCCGCCGGCGGGCGGCTTGGCGGCGCCGCGCGGGGGCGGCACCGTGCGCTCGGCGGGGGAGTCGTCGCCCCCTTCGCCCGAATTGGCGGCGGATTCCCCGCCACCCGCGCCTCCGCCTCCGCCCCCACCCCCGCCCCCGCCCCCGCCGCGGGAGAGAAACTGCACGTTCTCCAGCACGACCTTGAGCTTGTTGCGCTTCTGGCCGCTCTGCTTGTCCTCCCAGGAGTCAAAGCGCAGCCGGCCCTCGACAAACGCCGGGCTGCCCTTCTGGAGGTATTTCGAGACCAGCTCGCCCTGCTTGCCCCACGCCTCGATGTCGATGAACGCCGTCTCGTCGCGCGTGGCGCCGGACTCGTCCTTGTACTGGCGGTTCACCGCCAGGCCGAACTGGCAGATGGCGGTGCCCTTCGGCGTCACCCGCAACTCGGGGTCGCGCGTGAGGTTGCCGATGAGGAAGACTTTGTTGAGGTAGGCCATGGGGTAGGCGCGGCAGGCGTTCAGACCGCCTGGACAAGGGCGCGGTAGACGTTGGTGTTGAGCCGGAGGCGCTCGTGAAGATGGCGCGGGCCGTCAAGCGGCGCGGTGAAATCGATCTGCACGTACACGGCGGCGGGCAGTTTCCGGTCGGGCACCCGGGCGAAGTCCTTCTTGCCCAGGTTTTCCACGGCGGTGATCTCGCCCTGCACGGCGGCGATCTCCTTCTTCACCTCCTCGATGATCTGGTCGATGGATTCCTCCTTGCCGCGATTGTCGAGGATGAAGGTCGCGCGGTAATGGCGTTTGGTTTCGGTCATTGGGTTTGGTCTCGGCGGTTGAGCTGATTCATGGCCTCGGCCGCTCCCCTGTCAATGAGGAGACCGAGGCCGTCGATGTAAGTGGGAAGATGCTGGTTGAATTGATCCTGTTCGGCCGGGGTGAACCTCCCCAGCACGAAATCCTTCAGGTCCATTTCCGGCGGATGCTTCGGCCCGATGCCGATCCGGTAGCGGATGAAGCCGCCGCCCAGGTGCTCGAGCACGCTGGCCACGCCGTTGTGGCCGCCGGCGCTGCCGCGCTGGGTGACCTTGACGCGCCCGAGCTCGATCGTGAGATCGTCGTAGATCACGACAACTTCGCCGGGCGGAATGCGGTGGTAGTCGGCGAGCGCGCGCAGCGGACGTCCGCTGTCGTTCATGAACGTCGCCGGCCGCACGAACAGGCAGGTCGGCCGCCCGGGCCGGTCCCACCGCGCGATCCGGGCCGAGAAACGCAGCGAGCGTTTCCACGCCAGGTCGGCGCGGGCCGCGAACGCCTCGAGCACGGTGCTGCCGGCATTGTGGCGCGTGGCCGCGTATTCGCGCCCCGGGTTGCCCAAGCCGGCGACGAGCAGAATGGACAGGTCCCAAAGAACTGCGGCTCCGCACCCGGCGCGTCAAGCGGCGGGCGGACGGGGGAAAATCACTTCTTGCCCGACCCCTTCTTCTCGGGGGCACCGTGCTTGGCGCCCGCGGGGGCGGCGCCCGGTTTCGCGCCGGCGGCCGGCGCAGCGCCCGGCTTCGCGCCCGGGGCGGCCGGGGCGCCGGGTT
>JBAIXJ010000086.1:0-10387 GCA_037916645.1 Opitutales bacterium
TGACTCTGTTCGGGATCGTCCGGCGGACGTTGGTGAATGTAGGGCGGGGTCGCCGAACCCCGCCCCTGCCCGGAACGGCGGCGGCATACGGCGATGCCGCCCTACATTCAGACGCCACGTTTCTCGCCTTTGCCGTGGCGCTTCTCTGGACCCTGCACCCGCTGCAGACCGAGGCGGTGACCTATGTCGTCCAGCGCGTCGAGTCCCTGATGGGCCTGTTCTACCTGCTGACGCTGTATTGCTTCATTCGTGGAACCACCAACAACAAACTGGCTTCCGCTAACCACGAAGACACAAAGGCACGAAGCAGCTGGCGTTTCGGCTCCCGCCCCTTGGTGTCTCGGTGTCTTTGTGGTTCAAAAGGTTGGTTCGCTCTCTCGTTCCTCGCCTGCCTGCTCGGCATGGCGACCAAGGAGGTGATGGCGACGGCTCCGGTGATGGTGCTGCTCTATGACCGGACGTTTGTGGCCGGGACCTTTCGGGATGCGTGGAGACGCCGGCGCTGGCTGTATTTGAGCTTTACCGCGACCTGGCTGCTGCTCGTGGGGCTGGTGGGCAGTACCGGATGGAATCGCGGCCGCACCGCCGGCTTCGACGTGGGGGTGGCGCCGTGGGCCTACTGGCTGACGCAATTCGAGGCGGTCAGCCGATATTTGGCGCTGTCGGCCTGGCCGCATCCCTTGGTGTTCGAGTACGGCACGACCTGGGTGCAGCGCGCCGGCGAGGTGGCTCCCTATGTCCTGCCCGTGGCGGCCTTGGCCGCCGCGACGCTGCTCGCGCTCTGGCGCTGGCCGGTGGCGGGGTTTCTCGGCGCATGGTTCTTCGGGATCCTGGCGCCGACCAGCCTGGTGCCGGGCACGATTCAGATGATCGTCGAACACCGGATGTACCTGCCGCTGGCGGCGGTGGTGGCCGGCGGCGTGATTGGACTGCACCGCGTGCTGCATCTGGTCGGCGACCGGCGTGAGAGAGACCAAGAGACCAATGGACCAAGAGACCAAGGGACCGGAAGACAACTGGACCAAATTACGGCGGAACCGCCCGGAGTTTCTTCATTGTGGTCCCTTAGTCCATTCGTCCCTTGGTCTTTTGGTCTCTGGATTGCGGCGCTCGCGCTGGCCTTCGGCGTGCTGACGGCGCGGCGCAATGAGGACTACCGCAGCGATTTGTCCATCTGGAGCGATACGGTGGCCAAGCGGCCGGGCAACACACGGGCCCGGAACGGCCTGGCGTTGGCGCTGGATCACGCCGGGCGGACCGGGGAGGCCATCCGGCAATTCGAGGCGGCGCTGCAGCTTTCGCCGGGCGACTACGAAATCCGCGATAATCTGGGGGTGACCCTGGAGCATTCGGGTCGCGTCGCCGAGGCGATCGAGCAATACGAGGCCGCCCTGCGCCTGAGGCCGGACCATCCCGAGGCGCACAGCAACCTCGGCAACGCGCTGCTGCGGCAGGGCCGGATTCCGGAGGCGATCCAGCAGTACGAGACAGCCCTGCGGCTTCGGCCGAACTATGCCGCGGCCGAGTACAATCTGGGCGGCGCGCTGGACCAGGCGGGACGGACCGCGGAGGCGATCCGGCATTTTGAAAGGGCGGTGCTCCTGATGCCGGACTCAGCCGAGGCCTACAACAATCTCGGCAACATTCTCCAGCGGGTCGGGCGAACGGCGGAAGCGATGCAGGACTACGAGACGGCGCTGCGCCTGCAGCCGGACTTCGCCCGGGCGCACCACAATCGGGCGGTGGCGCTGGAGGCCGCCGGGCGGCCGGCCGAGGCGATTCCCGAGTACGAGGCTGCGTTGCGCCTGCAGCCGGACCTGGCGGAGGCGCAGGGAAACCTCGGCGTGCTGTTGTGCCGGAGCGGCCGGGTGCCCCAGGGCCTGGCGCACCTGCGGGAAGCCGTGCGCCTCGAACCGGAGGCCGCGCGAGGCCATTTCAACCTCGGGGTGGCGCTCGCGCAGGCGGGGCGCGCCGCGGAGGCGATCGTCGAATACCGGGCGGCGCTGCGCCTGCAGCCGGAAATGGCGGCGGCGCACAACAACCTCGGCATGTTGCTGGGCCAGAGCGGACAGCTGCCCGAAGCGATCGCGGAACTGCAGGCGGCGCTCCGGCTGCGACCGGATTACGTCGAGGCGCACACCAATCTGGGCAACGCCTATCTGGCCGGCGGCCGGTGGAACGACGCGATCGCCGAGTATGAGGCGGTCCTCCGCCTGCGGCCGGACGATCCGGCGGCCCGCGAAAATCTGGGGCGGGCGCGCGCGGCAGCGGCGGGTTCAGCCAACGACTGAGCGCGGGAGCCGACTTCGGTGCGCCCAGTTCTGCTGTCCTCCAGAACGCCCCACCGCGGTTGAAATGGAATTGGTCGGGACGGATCGCCCGCCTTCGCTTGAGGCTTCGGCGCGGCAGGCCGGGCCGTCCGCTTGGAGATTGGCCACACGGCCACCACACTCCTGCGCGGTCTTTTCTACAGCAGGCCCGCCTCGCGGAAGCTGTAGTAGCCGCGTCCGACGGGATCCCCGGCCTTGGTGCCGAGGATGAGGTGGTCCAGCAGCTCGATGTCGACGGCGACGGCGGCCTCGCGGAGGCGTCGCGTCACCTGCAGGTCGGCCGAGCTCGGCGCCGGATCGCCGCTGGGGTGGTTGTGGACGCAGATGACCGCAGTGGCGGCCTCGCGGATGGCGGGACGAAAGACCTCACGCGGATGCACGAGGCTGCCGGTCGCCGTGCCTGAAGTGACCTCGACGCGCTTGATCAGGCGGTTCTTCCGGTTGAGGCAGAGGATCCAGAGCTTCTCCACGACCAGCCCGGACACGACCGGCTGGAAGTAGGCGAAGACCAATTCAGGCCGGTTGAGCACGGGCGCCTCGCCGACGCCCTGGCCGAGGACACGACGGGCGACCTCCATCAATGCCACCAGCTGCAGCGCCTTGACCCGGCCGATGCCCTTCAGACGCCGAAAATCGCTCTCGGTCCAGGCGATCAGCCCGGCGAGCGATCCGGCCTCGGCCACCAGGCGCGCGGCCAGCCCCAGCACGTCGAGGCCGCGGCTGCCGCTGCGCAGCAGCATGGCCAGCAGCTCCGTGTCGCTCAACGCTCCGGCGCCGAAGCGCTCCAGGCGTTCCTGCGGGCGTTCGCCGACGGCGAGATCGCGCAGCCGGAGAGCGGGGGAGGAGCCCGGATCGTTCATGGCCCCATGATCGGGGATGGGGATTTCCATGAAAAGGAAAATCCATCGAACGGGTGTCCAAGCCGGACCGCCCACCCAAGACTCAGGACCCAAAACCCGGAACCCAGCCCCTCGGCCCTGCCGCCTCAGAACATCTTCACGTAGCCGTTGCGGCGGAGGCGTTCGAGCCAGCGCTCCTGCGCCTGGCGGGTCATCTGCTGCGCGAGGATGCGTTCAATCTCATCGCGCACGTCCTCCAGCGGCTGGATGCCGGCAAACTTGCGGTCTTCCACGTAGAGCAGGAAACAGCCCTCGGGCACGAGGATCGGCGGGCTCACCTCGCCCTTCTTCAGGCTGAAGAGGATGTCGCTGAACTCCTTCCTCATGTCGGAGCGCTTGGTCCAGCCCCAGTCGCCGCCCTTGTTCCGGCGGGTGTCCTGGCTGAACTGCCGGGCGAGTTCGGCGAATGGCTCGCCCTCGTGAAACTTGGACAGCACGCCCTCGGCCTTGGCCTTGAGGGTGGCATCCGTCTCGCCCTGGCCCCGGGTGAACTGGATCACGCGCAGCAGGGCGGAATCCTCCTGGTAGAACCGGTCCTTGTTCTCCTTGTAGTAGGTCTCCACCTTGACCGGGCTCACGATGCTCTGCGACTTGCGCTGCTGCTGGCGCATGTAGTCGTAGATGATGTCCTCCTCGACCTCCTTGCGGTAGTCCCGCAGGGTCTTGCCGCGCGACCGCAGGTAGGCGAGGAACTTGGAGCGGTCGCCGTCGAACTGGGTGATCTGCTGTTCGGCGATGTAGTTGTCGATCACGCTGGCCGGAACCTGGCGCTTGTTGTTCTCGTCGCCGTCCTTGGGCTTGTTGAACTCCTTGACGATGAGCACCCGGTCGATGAGTTGCTGGATCACATCGTCCTGGAGCGCCTCCAGCTTCTCATTGAACTCCTTCTCGTTGCGTGCCTCCTTCTGCAGCTGCGGGATGAGGGGCCCGATCTCGTGCCGGATGTCGTCCACCGTGATGATCTTGTCCTCCACGATGGCGGCGATGCCGTCGGCGAACCGGAGGTCGAGGTTGTCCTTGGGGGCCGCGGGGGCCGCCTTTTCCTGGGCCGGGAGCAGGGGCGCGGACGCCAGCAGGAAGGAAATACAGAGTGCGGCGCGGCGGGGCGTCATGGTTCCGGCAGGTTGGTCAGGAAAGTCACGATTTCGCGCAACCTTAGGAGTGGCCGGGAGGCGGTCAAGCGGGGAAACCTTTTGCCCGGCATGAGGTATTGCCCGCGTGGCCCCGGAGTCCGCTGGCACTTGAGGCGGTTGCCTTCCGTTTCGACGGCCAGCACGCCCTTTTGTTCCGCCCGCAGGCGGATCTCCGTGACCAGCAACAGGGCGCGCACCTCGGGGCCGAACTTGCCGAAACGGTCCCGCAGCTCCGCCTCGAGGGCGCGCAGCTGCCCGAGGTTCTCGGCCAGGGCGAGGCGGCGGTAGAGGTCGATGCGCAGCCGGGTCTCGGCGATGTAGGCGAAGGGGATGCGCGCCTGGATGCGCGGACATTCGCCGGGGGCGAGCTCGGCGTCGCGCAGCACGGTGTAGCCGTCCTCGTACCGGCGGCGGTCGGCGGCGGGCTCGCCCTCGCCGACAAAGACGAAGTCGAGCTTCACGCTGGCCCGGATCGCGGCCGCCGCCTTGTCGCCCTTCAGGCGGGCGATGCTCTGGCGCAGGAGCTGGCAGTAGAGCTCGAAACCCACGCCCACGATGTGGCCGCTCTGCTCCGCGCCGAGCAGGTTGCCGGCGCCGCGCAGCTCGAGGTCGCGCATCGCGATGCGGAAGCCGGCGCCGAGCTGGTTGTGCTGGCGGAGCGCATTCAGGCGCTGGCGCGCGATCTCCATCAGCCGGGTGTGGCGGTGCAGGAGCAGGTAGGCGTAGGCCTGGTGCCGGAACCGGCCGACGCGGCCGCGCAGCTGGTAGAGCTGGGAGAGGCCGAAGCGGTCCGCGCCCTCGATGAGGATCGTGTTGCAGTTCGGGATGTCGAGGCCGCTCTCGATGATCGTGGTGCAGACCAGCACCTGGTGCCGGCCCGCCACGAAATCGGTCATGATCCGCTCGAGGTCGTCGGCCTCCATCTGCCCGTGGCCGACGGCGACGCTCAGGTCGGGCAGCAGCTCCCGCAGGCGCTGCGCCACGAGGTCGATCGTCTGGACGCGGTTGTGGAGGTAGAAGACCTGGCCGCCGCGGCGGATCTCGTGGCGGATGGCCTCGACGACGAACTTCTCGTCGTAGGTCCGGACGACGGTCTGGATGGGATGGCGGTCGGCCGGCGGCGTCTCGATGACGCTGAGATCGCGCGCGCCGGTCAGCGCCAGGTAGAGCGTGCGCGGGATCGGCGTGGCGCTCATCGAGAGGAGGTCGACGTGGGCGCGCCACTGCTTGAACACCTCCTTGTGTTTCACCCCGAAGCGCTGCTCCTCATCGATCACCACAAAACCGAGGTCCTTGAACGCGACATCGCGCTGGATCAGGCGGTGCGTGCCGATGAGGATGTCGATCTCGCCGCGGGCGAGGGCGGCGAGGATCCGGCGCTGGTCGGGGCGCGCCCGGAAGCGGCTGAGCATCTCGATCGCCACGGGATAGCCCGCCATCCGTTCGCGGAAGGTGTTGAGGTGCTGCTGGGCCAGCACGGTGGTGGGGACGAGGACCGCCACCTGGCGCCCGTCCATGACGGCCTTGAACGCCGCCCGGAGCGCGACCTCGGTCTTGCCGAAGCCGACATCGCCGCAGATCAGGCGGTCCATGGGCCGGGCCTGCTCCATGTCGGCCTTGGTTTCCTCGATGGCGCGGAGCTGGTCGCGCGTCTCCGTGAAGGCGAAGGAGGCCTCGAACTCCCGCTGCCAGGGGGCGTCCGGCGCGAAGGCGTGGCCGGGCTGGGCGGCGCGCCGGGCCTGGATCTCGAGCAGCTGCGCCGCCAGGTCGAGCGTGGCCTGCTCGGCGGCCGCGCGGGTCTTCTCCCAGCGGCCGGTGCCGATCCGGCCCAGCTGCGGGCGGGTCTTGGCGAGGCCGACGTACCGGGAAATGAGGTGCGACTCCGACAGGGGCACGTGCAGGGTGACCTGGTCGTCGAACTCCAGCGAGATGACCTCGCGCACGCCGTCGCCGGTTTCAATCTTCGCCAGGCCGCGGTAGAGCGCGATGCCGTGTTGCAGGTGGACCACGAAGTCGCCCTCGACCAGTTCGGTGAAGTCGAGCAGCTGGTCGATCTGCGAGGGCGCGGCCGTCGCGCGCCGGTGCAGGCTGGGCCGCCGCAGGCGCTGGCGGCCGAAGACCTCCGTCTCGGTGACGAGCACGAAGCCGGCGGGCGCGGGCAGAGTGCCGGGTCCGCCCCCGACCGCCGGGGCCAGATCGCCCGCCAGGAGGCGCCGGCACGCCGCGCCGTCGCGGAAGCGGACCTTGAAGCCCTCGTTGATCGCGGCGCGGAGGAAAGTGGGCTGGATTCCCTGGAATGCCGGATGGGCGGCGAGGATGTCGCGCAGGTGCGTCTGCTCGCCTTGTTTCGCGACCGCGAAGGCCACGGCGTAGCCCTCCTGCCGCCAGCGGCCGACCTGGGTCAGAAAGTCGTGGCGGGCCTCCTCCTCCACCTGCAGGCGCTCCTGCGCGACCAGGGCGTCGGTCGGATAGCGGCGGTGGTGGGCGAGGCTCTCCGTGTCCCAGGTTTCCTCCTTCTCGGCGCCGTCAAACCAGGCCGACGCCTCGTCGAGGTCGCTCATGCCGAAGGCGGCGGCGCACCGCTCGAGAATGGGCTCGAGCGATCCGGGGCGGCCGCCAGGCGGCGGGGCGGAATCGGCCTCGGAGCGGCGCGCCAGCAGGGAGAAGCTCTCCTCGAGCGACGCCGGCTCCAGCAGCACCAGGTGGGTGAGCGGGCCGAGGTAGTCGGCCAGGCCGGCGGCGGCCGGCGCCAGCTGGAGGCGCGGCGAGGCCGAGAGTGTCACGTGCGCGACGGCCTCCCCGGACCGCTGGGTGACGGGATCAAAGGCGCGGATGTCCTCGATGTCGTCGCCGAAAAAGTCCAGGCGGTACGGCTGCGAGGCGGTGACGGGATAGACGTCGACGATGCCGCCGCGCACCGCGTATTGCCCGGGCGCCTCGCACACGGCCTCGGAGTCATAGTCGAACGCGCGGAGCTGCTCCAGCAGCGCGGCGAACGGCTGCCGCTGGCCGCGGGCGAGCGTGATCTGTTTCTCCGCCAGGGCCTCCAGGGCGGGCACGGGCTGGAGCAGGGCGGCCGGCGTGGTCGCGACGAGCAGGCCAGGGGACTGGCGGGGATCGTAGGCGGCGAGCCGGCGCCGGGGCCGGAGTTGGGAAAGGACCGTGAGGCGGTCGCTCGAGGCGAGGAACGCCTCGCGCATGTCGCGGCTGTCGGAAAGCGCCTCCGGAAACACCCGGGCCTCCAGCGGGTGCGCGCCGGCAGCCAGCGCGTGGAAGAAAAGGATGTCCTCGGCCAGCTGCTCGGCGACGCGCGTCTCGTCCGCGACGACAAGCCACACGGGGGCCGGGTGCTCACGCAGGAGATTCGCGAGCACCGCGGCCCGGGCGGCCGGGCACACGCCGGTGATCTTGCAGCGCTGCAGGCGGGACATGGTGGACACCGTCAGGGTGGTAGGAAGCCCTCTGCTGTACAGCAGGGCAGGCGAATGGCAATCCGGGCTTCCCGGCTCCGCGGGCGCCGGCAATCCCGCCCGGCCAATCCGGCGTCAACCTTTGGGCGCCGGCTCCCCGAGAGTCGCCAATGCGGCGCGGGCGGCGGCGGCTTCGGCGCGCTTTTTGGAGCTGCCCCGCCCGGAACCGAGGAGGCGGTCGTTGAGGTAGACGTTGACCTCGTACTCGCGTTTGTGCTCCGCGCCCTCGGCCCCGACCACCTCGTAGCGCATGGCGTGAGTGCCGTACCTGGGGTGCACGAGTTCCTGAAGCCGCCCTTTGGGGTTGTCCTCCCCGAGCCAGGCGGCGAGCCGCTCATCCAACGGGCCGTACCAGCGGAGAACGGCGTCGCGGGCGGTGGCGAAATCGCTGTCCAGAAACACGGCCCCAACAAGGGCTTCGAAGGCGTCCTCCAGGATCGAGGCCCGCTGGCGCCCGCCGGTCTGCTCCTCGCTCTGCCCGAGGCGCAGGGCCTGGTCGAGGCCCAGCTCGCGGGCGAGCGGGCAGAGAAAACCGCCCTTGATCAGCGGGGCGCGCCGTTTGCTCAGTGCGCCCTCGCGTTCCTCCGGGTAAAGACGGAATAGCTCCGCCGAGAGGACGAGCTGGAGCACCGAATCGCCAAGAAACTCCAGCCGCTGGTTCGCCGGCCCGGCGGCCGCGTCGTCCTGCAGGAACGACGTGTGCGTCAGAGCGCACCGCAACAATGCCGGGTCACGGAACCGATAGCCGACGCGTTGCTGGAGGACGTCCAGTTGTTGCTCGTAGGTCTCCGTCATGGGGAAAGCTCCAAATCACAAATCCCAGACCCCAAGGAAAGTCCAAGCGGGAAATGGAGTCCCGGCTGGATCGGCGCCTGGTGCCTTGGGGTTTGGTGCTTGGAGTCTGGAACTGGCCCGCTTGGCGGGCCCGGCTAGGACGACGCGCTCGCGTAGCGTTTCAGGCCGCGGTGAAAGACGAACACCGCGATGGCGAACCAGACGAGGCTCGCGGCCGCCAGCCAGAGAGCGTGGCCCGGCTGGAAGCCATGGATGAGCGTGCGGGCGGGGACGTTGCTCACCACCACAGCCGGCAGCAGGTAGACGAGGAGGACGTTGGCCACGCCGCGGAACGCCTCCCGCGGCAGGCGGGAGAAATCGAAGAGGGTGAAGTAGCTGCCTTCGATGCCCTCGGTCTTGATGATCCAGAACGTCGTCGACGCGGTGAGGAGAAACAGGCTGTAGTGGACGAGCAGGCCGCAGCCGACGAGGGCCAGGTAGAGCAGGATGTCGACGGCGCCCGGATGGAGCCCGAGGCGATGCGCGGAATAGATGATCACCGAGCCGGCCACGAACGTGTTGAGGAGCCCGTCCGGATCGAGCTTGCGGGTCGAAACCATGAACAGCGGGTTGCCCGGCTGGGCCAGGTAGAAGTCGAAGTACCCGGTGCGGACGTTGCGGCCCATCTCGAACAAGTTGGTCCAGAAGAAACCCATGAGCAGGCGCTGGATCAGCATCGACGTGCCGACGAGCAGCAGCATCTCGTACTTGTTCCAGCCCGCCACGGAGTCGGTGTGCATGTAGATGACCTCGACCAGCAGGACGTTGACGCACATCCAGGCCAGCTCGACCGCGGACCAGAGCAGGAAGTCGAACCGGAACATCATCGTCCGCACCATCGAGTAGCGGAGGCACGCGAGCCAGATGCGAAGGTATTGGCGGAGTTTCATGTCCCGGGTCTGGACCTATCCTCCAACGGCGGTGTGCTTGCGCAGTCCGCGGCGCCAGATGACCTGTGCCACGGCCAGGAGCAGCAGGACCCACGCGGCCTGCAGGGCGAAGCCGTGGACCGCGGCGGCGTAGCCGATGCGGCCGGTGAGAATGCCGGCCGGGAAGTACATCATGTAGTAGAAGGGCAGGAACTGCGCGGCCTTGAAGAGCACCGGCGGCAGCAGGTCGAGCGGGAAGATCTGGCCGCTGAGCATGACCTCGGCGGCGAAGGAGAGGATCACGAAACCCTGGATCTCGAGGAACCAGAACGCCAGCAGACCGAAACAATAGGCGAGCGTGAACTGGATCAGAGCCGCAAGGGTCAGCGCCGGCACGACGAGGAGGTAACGCCAGGCCTCGCCGGGGAGGGCGAGATGACGGTGCAGCAGCGGGAAGACGACGAGCAGCGGCACGAGGATGAGCAGACCCGAGACGATGCGCGCGGCCACAAACACGCTGAACCGGTAGAGATAATAGTTGATCGGCTTGAGCAGGAACTGGTTGATCAGCCCGTTCCGGATCTCCTCGCCGATCTGGTAGTCCTCGTTGAACGCCCCGACGAGGAACTGGAGCAGGATCAGGGCGACGAAATAGGTCAGGGTCTGGTTGACGTCATAGCCCCCGATCTCGGGCGTCCCGGCGTAGATCGCGCCCCAAAGGATGAAGACCACCGCCAGCCGGACGAGGGAGAAAAAGCCGCGGATGAGAAAGTTCCACCGGTAGACCAGATTGCTCTGCACGCCGACCAGGAACACGTGGCGGTATTTGGTCAGGGCGGCGTACATGGCGGA